>NZ_LGSU01001246.1 GCF_002260545.1 Hydrocoleum sp. CS-953
AGCCAGGGCGATTAGGACATAGACTGATGATGAATCAAAGACCACGGAAACACTTTTCCCACTGTTCCCTGTTCCCTGTTCCCTGTTCCGTGCTATATAAGTAGTGATACAAAATAAATTTCCTAGCGGAGAAAAGGAACAGCGAAGAGGAAGTTTACTAGGATGTTTCAATAATGGATAATTGATAATTGATAATTGATAATTACCTCTCCCTAAAAACGGATAGGATTGAATAAAAGGAAATATTTTCTTGTTTCTCCTTGATCATGAGAGGCTTTAAACCTTAATTATTCGGTAATTAGGGTTTGCTGAATAAACTCTTTTAGTAGGGGTAGGAGTCAGGAGTCATATCATGTCCGCTGGTATCGGAGCGTGTCAACCTAACTGTCAATATCTATGGGAAATTTCAGTTTTTTTGTGCTTTTAAACCTTCTCTCCTATGAACTTAGCAGAAGACAAGAAGAAACAATCTGATCCCGTCTTAATTTTAGGCTTTTTGATATGTTCTGACATTAATAGCAACTGAGAGTTATTTACTACTGACTACTATTTTTAGGTGGTTGTGTATTGTAGCTGATAGCTGAATGCTTACCTTAAAGAGGCAAACTAATTACAAACTCAGTTCCTGTTCCTAATTCTGAATTACAAATAATTTTACCTCCATGTTTTTCTTCTATTATTTTTCGAGAAATTGATAAACCTAAACCTGTTCCTTTTCCTACTGCTTTTGTGGTAAATAAATGACCGAATATTTTGTCTTTAAATTCCTCACTGATACCCATACCATTATCTCCTATTTTGATAATTGCCTGTTGTTTTTCTGAGTCAATTTCTGTAGTAATAGTAATCTGATTCGGTGCTGCCTTAATATCGGTAAAAGTTTTCCCGGAATTACTTTCGTCTAAAGCATCAATAGCATTAGAAATTAAATTTATAAACACTTGATTTATTTGTCCTGGATAACAGTTTATTTCTAGTAAATATCCATAGTTTTTTACTACTTTTATTTCTGGGCGTTTCTTGTTAGCTTTTAGTCGGTGCTTGAGAATTAATAAGGTGCTATCTAGACCATCATGGATGTTAAATGGAACTTTCGCTATTGTATCAGCACGGGAGAAAATTCTCATTGATTTACTAATTTCAATAATCCGCTTTGTTCCTTCTTTCATAGACTGGATTGATTCTGGCACATCTTCTTTCAAATAATCTAGTTCTATCTCTTCTATTTTCTGTTGAATTTTTTGACTTTTATGTTCAAATTCTTGTTCATAAAGTTGTAACAAATCCATTAAATATTGAATAGATTCAGTGGCAAAATCTAGGTTCCCAGAAATAAATCCGATAGGATTATTAATTTCGTGAGCAATACCGGAAACTAACTGACCAATTNTTTGACTTTTATGTTCAAATTCTTGTTCATAAAGTTGTAACAAATCCATTAAATATTGAATAGATTCAGTGGCAAAATCTAGGTTCCCAGAAATAAATCCGATAGGATTATTAATTTCGTGAGCAATACCGGAAACTAACTGACCAATTGAAGCCATTTTTTCACTTTGAACAAGTTGTAGTTGTGCTTGCTCTAATTCTTGGGCATAATTCTGAGATTCTTGATATAATCTGGCGTTTTCTAGGGAAATTGCTGCTTGGGAGCAAAGTAAACTTAATACTTCTACTCGCTCCTTTGTAAATGCTCCTGCTAGTTTATTGTTTTCTAGGTAGAGAATGCCGATCGCGTGACCACGATCTATTAAGGGTAGACATAAAACAGACTTAGGTTGGTGTTTTTGAATATAAGTATCTCCTGCATAAGCATTTTTGTTACTAGCGTTATCAATAACTAAAGGCTTTTTGTTGCGCTTGACTTTATTGACAACACTCAAAGGTACTGCATGACTGGTAGCCACAGTTACAGACCTAGGAGTGAAAATTTCTTGGCCAGTAACCACAGATTTCAGGATTAACTTTTGGTCTTGAAAAAGCATCAAGACTGCAGTTTCAGCTCCAGCATTTTCTCTGACTACTTCCATTAAGTTAGCGATCGCTCCGTTTAAGGATATATCTTCTGAAAGGGTACGCGATGCTTTCATTAGAGTGGCTAAGTCTAATATTTGTTCTATTCCTATTGTTGTTTGGGAAATTGTTCCTTGAGTTAAATTAATGAAAGTGGCACTGGATAGGGAGCCAAGTTTTTGCCTTTCGAGAATAGGTTTGAGGAGTTGAGGATAGTGTTTTTCTAAGTCGTCAGTTTTGGCTTTTGCACCCCAACGGGCATAACAATAATAGGCTTCTTGCATATAAATACAGGCAATTTTTTCTTTGCTCCAGTCTAGGTATAATTTGGCAAGGAGTTCTTGAGCTAGTGCTTCTTCATAGTCATATTGGTTAGTTTGAGCTGTAGTTATGGCTTGTTCATATAAATCAATTGCTTCGGTTTTTTGTCCGTTTAATCGTGCTTTTTCTGCTTGTATAATTAGACATTTATGGAGAATATTTTCAGGACAATAATTTTGCCAGGTATTTAATTTTTCTTCTAGAGAAATAAGTTTTTCTAAATGGAATTGATACTCTTTTTCATCCTTTGTAGTTTCAGCTAAAGTTATGTGCATTAATGCTACATAAAATACACTGGAAGGAACTTTAGCGTGGCTAGAAATAGTATTTTCAATTATGTCTAATTTGGTAATTAAATCTGGATAAGCTGCTTGGTTATTAAATAAATAAGCATGGCGAATTTTAACAGAATATAACCAAGAAAGATGGTAAGGAGTATTGCTATATTTCTGTAAATACTCAGATTCGCTGAAATCATCGTCATCAAAGGTGAAAATTGTTTTAGTTAAACCCAAAAGATTGCGAATTGGTTGCACAACTCCCACAATTAAAGCATCCAAATTTTCTAAGCTTTTAACCTGACGCAAAAAATCAGCGTGGGTTTTGGCAATAGTATATAGTTCACTTAAATTTTTACCATAAGTAAGGCGATCTGAGCCACTTTGCATCATCATAAATCCTACTGTGAGCCAGTTTCCTGCTTCCATTCCATACTTATAAGCATTTTCGTAGTAAGTATCTGCTTCTCGAATGGGGCGACTCCAGCTATGTACATCTGCAGCAAACAGAAAATTCGTCATCCCCCGCACATCAGCATTATCAAATTGTTCGCACAGTTGCACAGCCATGTCTCCAAATTTATAAGCTGTGGTAGCATCTTTGAGCATGGCATTTACAACTAAACCATAACCTACATAACCGAAGGGAGACATATCACTATTACCATTTTCTAAAGATAAAGTTGTCATCTTTGCCAGAGCTAGAAATGCTAGGGTTGGTTGACCATCAAGCCATGCAGCGTAGAAGAGAATTTGTGAAATTCGCAGCATTTCTGCCATGTTTTCATCTTTCATTTTGGGAAGCTTAAGAATTGATGCCACTGTCTGCTGCTGTATAAATCTCTTAACTTTGGCAATTTCTTCATCTAGACTAACTTGAATCACTTTTTCCTCTATAGGAATTTCCCAACCAAGTAGAAGTAGACTTTGGCGTTGAATGGCGATCGCTTCACTATTTCTCCCCTGAAGTTGATACTGAGTCATTTGTATCCGATAAATTACCGCTTTATCCAAAGCAGTTTGAGCATGGTTGAGTGCCTCGGTATAGAGAAGTTCAGCTTGAGCAAAATTTCCAGAAAGATATGCTGCCTCTGAGCCATAACGGTACAAACTGTAAATTAATTCATAGTCATTTTGCCAAGCAGTTATGGGTAATAAATTAATGCCAATAGTAAAATAATTTTCAGCTACTTGGTAAGCTGCGGATAGTTTTGCTTTCTTGCCCGCTTCTAAATTCAAATCAGCTAATTTTTGTTTTTCTTCTAGGCTAAATATGGCTGCTCTGCCAAGATTTAACTGATTTACTAAGGCAAAAATTTGCTCTGATTTTTCATCAGGTGATAATTTTTGTAATAACAATTGACCGATTTTTAAGTGTGTTAATTGCTTTTGATTTTCTGGAATTAATGTATAGGCAGCTTGTTGAACTCGATCGTGTAAAAAACGATATTGTACATCTTGATTAACTTTAGTATGCTCCTTTTCTCTCTCCCTACCCAGATAGAATTTATAAACCTCAGTTTGTGGCAAAATTAATCCTAATTGTAAAGCTTTCCACAAATTATCTGCTGTATCTGCTTCTGACTGCTCACAAACTACTGCCAAAGTTTGCAAATTAAACTGATTCCCAATACAAGCAGCTAATTTCAACACCTGTTGAGTTTCTTTTGGTAACTTTTGCAACCGCCCAGCCATAAATTCCACTACATCGTCAGTAAGTGTCATTTGCCTGACTTGAGCAATATCGCACTCCCAATAACCCATCGCCGTATTAAATTGAATTAACCCTTCTCCATGCAAACCGAGCATAAACTGAGTGGTAAAAAACGGATTGCCTTTGGTTTTCTGATATATCAATTCTGTTAAAGGTTGACCAACTTCTGGAGTACAACTTAAGGTCTCAGATACCAATAAGTTAATGTGATTCTGAGATAACGGGGATAAGGTAATTGTGTTAATTATTCCGTTTTCTTTGGCAATTTCTTCTAAAGTCAGCATCAAGGGATGAGCGGGAAATACTTCATTATCCCGATATGCTCCAATGAATAGTAAATAACTCTTTTCTCCTTTACTCATCAATAGTTGCAACAAATTCAGAGAAGCAGAGTCTGCCCACTGCAAGTCATCAATGAATATAACCAAAGGATGATTTTGTGTGGCAAATACCTGAATAAATTTACCAAACAGCAAATTAAAACGATTTTGCCTCGCACTTCCTGATAACTCCGCTACAGCAGGTTGCTTACCTATGATTTTTTCTAACTTCGGTATTACTTCAATGATTACTTGCCCATTTTCTCCCACTGTCTCCAGAATTTTGTTTTTCCATTGCTGTAGTTGAGCATCACTTTCACTCAAGATTTGCTCCATTAAATCTCGCAGCGCTTGCACTAATGCAGAAAAAGGAATATTACGATTAAACTGGTCAAATTTCCCTTTGATGAAATAACCCCTTCGTCTGACAATAGGTTTGTGAACTTCATTTACAACCACCGTTTTTCCAATGCCAGAGAAACCTGCCACCAATATTATTTCTGAACCTCCCCCTTTTCCAAGGGGTGATTGAGGGGGGGCTGCTACTCTGTCAAATGCTGCTAATAACTGTTCAACTTCTGCTTCTCTACCGTAGAGTTTTTCTGGAATGAGGAAGCGATCGCTGATATCTCGCTCTCCCAACTCAAAATTCTCTATTTCTCCCTTTTCCTCCCATTCCTGCCGGCATTTTTCCAAGTCATATTTTAAACCCAAAGCACTTTGATATCTATCTTCGGCGTTTTTCGCCATCAACTTCATTACAATTTCCATTAGCATTTGGGGTATTTGTATTTCCCCTTCTCTACTCCCTAATACTGGCATTTTAGCTAAATGACAATGCACTAATTCCATGGGGTCTTTTGTTTCAAATGGTAAGACTCCATTTAACATCTCAAAAAATGTTACACCTAACGAATAAAAGTCGCTGCGATAATCTATTCCTCGGTTCATTCTACCAGTTTGCTCTGGAGAAATATAGGCTAAAGTTCCTTCTAAAATTTTGTAATTTTGAATAGTTTGAGTTTCTTTTGGCAACAGAGTAGAAATGCTAAAGTCAATAATTTTTACTTCCTTAGTTTGAGGATTAATTAATATATTTGCTGGTTTAATATCTTTATGAATAATGCGATTTTGGTGTAATTGATAGACAATTTCTGCTATCTGAATAGCTATGTCTAAAAATTGGGATATATCTTTTTTATCGTGAGACAAATTTTGATAATATTGAGCTAAAGAAATACCGCCAAAATCTTCCATAATTAGAGCATAGCCATTCTGATAACGCTCTAGAGCTAATGGCTTGACAATACCTTCTATGTGGAGATTACTAGCAATAGTATATTGGTTGCGAAACTTGACTAATTCATTAAAGGAAGGATAGTCATTTCGGAGCAGTTTAATTACTACTGGTTGAGAGTCTGCTTTAGTCACTGCGCGATAGACGACTGTACCCTCGCTCTCATATATTAAGTCGCCGATTTTGTAATTGCTTAAGGATGTTATAGTTAAGTTCATGGCCAGTTAATCAAAACGCTTTTTTATAACTTTATTTTCATAGCAATTTTAAAGTTATAATTTGAATAATTTATCAATTATATCACGATATTTACTTAAATAATATTATAATTTTAGAGCTGATGAAGGTATAGGGTATAGAGGAGATGGAGAGAGGATTTAATCTTAAAAAGCGGTCAGCGGTCAGCAATCAGCAGTCAGCAGTAAATGTGCGTGTTTGCGGAGCATTACGTTAGGAAATGCTAATAGCTAATAGCTAGTTAAATTTTATAAAGTATGTTTATAAGCGAATTTAGTATAAATAGAAAAAAGCACTGAAAAAATATTGTCTGGGTTTGGTTTCCAAGTCCTATTTTCACTATTGTTTGGATAACAAACCCACTCACAAATATCGAAAAATTACTTCAAGGAGAGTAAAATGCAACTAGCTAAAAATTTATTATTTTCAATTAGAAAACTGGGGATTTATGTAACTATAATTACTGGATTAGTTATTAATTTAACCACTGAAATAGCATTAGCAGGGACTTCATGGCAAAAGCGAGAAATTACCAGGATTGAATGGGAAAAAGGGAAAACAATGAATTGCAATGGTGAAGGAGTAGAATTTTTGATTACTGGCTCGAATATGCATCGGACATTTTATAGTCTAGCTGTTGCTTGTTTAAATCCAACTGGAGAAAACCAGGCAAATTGGGTGATTTTAAGTGGAGTTGATTTTGTTTACAAAAATGGTCGCCAAGATGCTTTTATTCATAGGTTTCCTCCCAAAAATCAAAATTCCGGAAGAGAACCAAATTTATATTCATTTGCTAAATTTGTCATCGGTTATAACTGTAGTTTCAACAGTCGTCAGTGGCAATGTGAAGAGTATAGTTCGACTATTGAAAATAACGTTCTCAAAACTTTTGGTTCCCAACAGTTGAAATCGACAATAGATGAGTTCTCTTTCCTGTTTAGTGATATAGACTCGTCAAAATATCAGACAACTAATGCTCAATAATAGAATCCAGTAGTAGACTGTTTCATCTTAAATGTTGCATTACTTTTTGGTTGTGTCTAGACAAGGAAGACAAGGGAGACAAGGGAGACAAGGGAGACAAGGGAGACAAGGGAGACAAGGGAGACAAGGGAGACAAGTTGAGGAACCGAAACCCAACAACAATCTTTCTCCCCTACTCCCCTACTCCCCTACTCCCCTACTTCCTAATGCACAGTTTTAGCTGTGTCAGTCCAGTATTGGACTGTTTCATCTTAAATGTTGCAATAGATGTAGGTTGGGTTGTTTGCGTTAGCATTGCGCAGCATGGAACCGTTTGCGGAGCATTTCCAACGGAAAAACCCAACAACAATCTTTCTCCCCTACTCCCCTACTCCCCTACTCCCCTACTCCCCTACTTCCTAATGCACTATTTTAGTTGAAACTGTCCAGTAGGGTGCGTTAGCGAAGTGTAACGCACCGTTCCAGTTTAGCCACCTGAAGTCGTAAAATATCAGACAACTAATGCTCAATTCGGGTTACAGTGGTTTTCATTTGGGTAAACCACAGTAGTAGGGACGTTCCATGGAACGTCCCTACAATGTTTTGCTTGTGAAGATGTGGTTCATCAATTTGAAAAGCGCTGTAAATAGTTACAATTAAAGTTTGTAGTATAGCTCTCAAACCGAACTAGAGATATTGCTCAAGCGCTACTACGAACAAAAAATTTTTTATCGCTGGCTAATTTTTGCTAATCAGATGATTTCTATCTAATTTATAAGCTTTACCTACTTTAGCATCAAATGCCCAGGCTGAAATTTTCCACTTACCTTTTGGTAATAATTTACCAGCAATTGTTTGTTCCCAAGCAGCATTCACATAAGCAGGATTATTAAATAGTTGAACTAAACTTTCTCTGGGAGTTTGAGCNTTTTATCGCTGGCTAATTTTTGCTAATCAGATGATTTCTATCTAATTTATAAGCTTTACCTACTTTAGCATCAAATGCCCAGGCTGAAATTTTCCACTTACCTTTTGGTAATAATTTACCAGCAATTGTTTGTTCCCAAGCAGCATTCACATAAGCAGGATTATTAAATAGTTGAACTAAACTTTCTCTGGGAGTTTGAGCAGACATTAAAATATCGAATATAATCCAATCATCTGCTTGATTTTTATAAGTTAAAATAATCGCATCAGCAGGTTCGTTGCGCTCTGGTAAAAATGCCCAACCATTGACAAAATACCAATTATTTAAAGGTATGATTCCATCTAAGGAACCATAACTTTTATCTTTCTCTTTTTTAGCAGCTATTAGTTCAATATTATCACTAATAACTAAACCTGGTTTTAACATTCCAAGATTATTCAGTTGATTTGCTAAATATTT
>NZ_LGSU01001247.1 GCF_002260545.1 Hydrocoleum sp. CS-953
AGAATATAGGAGTGACTAAAATATCAAAAATTTAAGACTTCAACAAATTGAAATATGCTGGATAGAGAAATTTTCGGTACATATATTCCTAGATAACTGACAAATAGTTGTCTTGATTTATTTCTCCTTATTCCCTATTCCCTATCTCCTTTTTATATTTCCTGATACATTCAATTTGTCAGGCACTGCCAATTTATAAATTATCCCAAAATCTTTTGTTATTATGTTCCCTACGAATAACCTAACTAGGGATAGAATACTCATTCTATCTATTCAGATGCTTTATTTCTTGGTCTTCCCTTAACTATTTTCTCTCTCCATAATAAATTAGTACCTATACATGAGTACCTAATTTTTTAGTAGTTGTTGACGTTCTATTTCTAATTGCTCAATTTCTTGACTGAGAGTTTCTTTTTGTTGTATGATATTTTTTAATTGATTTTGAGTTAAGTTAAGTTCTGCTTCAGTTTTTGCTTTTGCTGCTTGAACTTTTTTTAGCTCTTCTTGAGTACGAGTTTTTGCTCCTTGAACTTGATTTAATTGCTCTTGAGTTATTTTTAGTTGGGTCTCTGTTTCACTTTTTTGGATTAGCGCTTTGTCTAGAGATTGATTAACTTGATTTAACTGAGTTAGAGCTAATTCTAAATCATATCTTGCCTTTTCTAATTCATTTTTAATAAGAGTTGTTTCAAATTCAGCTTTTGTGACTGCCTTGCGAGTTTCATTAAGTTTTGTTTGAATTTCATCTATTCTAAAAACGCCTTTTCTTAATGGTTTGCTTGTGGCAAATAAGATTGCTAAAGTTAAAGCCGAAAGAATACTGCCAGTAACTATAGTAACTAAAGCGGCAGTATCACGGGGTCTAAGATGAAATATTCGTAGTCTAGCTTTGCCTACCTTTGTTCCTAGGCGATCGCTAATAGTAGCTATTACACCGCCTAGAACTAGAATTACTAATACTAAGGTTATACCGGCGGTCATTAAGGGCTGCTGGTAGTTGTGTTATTTTAATATTTCCTTGAGTTAATTGATCGTCTCAGGAGATTGGCCTAAACTGAAAATAGGCAGTAATTTATTTAATTTATTTACTATTATTTTCTCTGATTTCTCTTAAGTAAGGCTTATACTTNATCGTCTCAGGAGATTGGCCTAAACTGAAAATAGGCAGTAATTTATTTAATTTATTTACTATTATTTTCTCTGATTTCTCTTAAGTAAGGCTTATACTTATTAATTAATTAAGGTTTACAGAGAAAATAATATTTTTGATTAGTTTACCATTTTGAGATTCTGAGTATGAACTGGGACTTGACAATCTATAGTTGATTTTACAGTTTTCAATTTATAGCTTGATTTGAATCTATCCTTAACAGTATTTTTAAATTTGTATTTTAAGATAAATCAGGTAAATTGCTGACTTAAAGCCACTGGATTATGTACTGTAATTTTCTTTTTATGAATGGATATCATACTATCTTGCCGGAGGTCTCCCAGTAGACGAGTAACTGTCACCCTTGTTGACCCAATTGCTTCTGCAATGGCTTGGTGAGATAACTTCAGGTCTATTGTAATCCCTTCTTTACTAGGAACTCCAAAATCTCGACAAAGGATTAACAAAAAGCTAACCAGTCTTGAACCCATATCTCGGTGTGCCAATGTCTCAATCATCATCTCTGTTTGTAAGATTCGAGATGATAGTCCACGCAATAAAATAACTGAAAGTTCTGGATCTTCTCTCAGAGCTTTCTCTACCTGGTCAATTGGCACTGATATTAACTCTACTGGGGTAAATGCCACTGCATGGTAGAAACGGTCAGACTTATGGCCTGTAATTAGGGATAGTACCCCAAATACGCTATTTTCCCGAAGTAGGGCTACTGTAATTTCGTCTCCTGCTTCATAAACCCTAGATAGCTTAACTGCGCCTTTAATTAAGACGTAGACACGCTCTGCAGGGTCTCCTGGAAAAAATATTGTTTTGCCCCGTTCAAAAGTTTCTACAACTGGTGGATATGATCCGCCAGATATATTACGGAAAACATTTGCTAGTGGTCTATCATGCGTCACGACCAATTTCCTTACACTCTTTTATAAATATATTTTTCTTTATATCTTTTAACAAATAGCTCACTAACTGAGCAAAGGTTGTACTATCAAATTGCAAGGTATTGCTATATATTTAGGATTTACTTTACTTTGTTGTAAACACTTGAGATAGATTAGCACAATGAAACCTAAAAATTTAATTTTAAATTCTGGCCTATAGGTGCTATTTTATTTAATTGCAAATATGCAGTTTATAATTATAGCATAAATTCGTCATAATAAAATTAAATTATAAAGTTTTTATCTGATTAGAGATTCTACTACAATTTATAGTATTATGTTAGATTTAACCGGAAAAAATGCTCTGGTGACAGGGATTGCAAATAATCGTTCTATTGCTTGGGGTATTGCTCAACAACTTCACCAAGCAGGGGCAAATTTGGGGGTTACTTTTCTGCCAGATGATAAAGGTAGATTTGAAAAGAAGGTTTGGGAATTAGTAGAACCTTTAAATCCTTCTTTGTATTTACCTTGTAATGTTCAGGATGACGAGCAGGTTCAGGCTACTTTTGCCCAAGTAGGGGAAAAATGGGGAAAGTTGGATATTTTGATTCATTGTTTGGCTTTTGCTGGTAAGGACGAATTGTCTGGAGATTTTAGTAATACTACTCGTGAAGGATTTACTCGTGCTTTAGAAATTAGTTCTTATTCTCTAATCGATTTGAGTTCAAAGGCTAAAGAGCTTATGACTGAAGGAGGAAGTATTGTAACTCTGACTTATTTAGGTGGTGTACGAGTCGTTCCTAATTATAATGTGATGGGAATTGCTAAGTCTGCTTTGGAAATGAATGTGCGTTATTTGGCAGCGGAACTTGGCAAAAAAAATATTCGGGTAAATGCTATTTCTGCTGGTCCAATTAAAACTTTGGCTTCTTCGGCAGTGGGTGGTATTAAAGATATGATTCATCATGTAGAAGAAATAGCTCCATTGCATCGGACTGTTACTCAAATTGAAGTTGGTAATACTGCTGCTTTCCTATGTAGCGATCTGTCGAGTGGAATTACTGGTCAGGTTATCTATGTGGATGCTGGTTATGAAATTATGGGAATGTAATCAGAATTTAGAATTTAGAATTTAGAATTTAGAATTCTGAATTCAGAAGTGAAGAAAGTAATTAGTACCGACACATATTCAATGGTGCGTTACGACGGATTGTTAAATCCCTTTCACAGTCTAAATTTTAGCCGTCTAACGCACCCTACAAATTTGGACTAAATTAGCTGGAAGCCTGTGCTACTGAAAAATTAAAATTCAAAATTTATATTTATATCTTTAAAAATTATGCAGATAAGCGATCGCCCTTCTCCATCTACTCCGATAAAATTGGATTTGCCTGCCAGAGTTGGTTCCGTGAAACGGACGACTGGGGAAACTGATGTAACTGTTAGTCTTAATATTGATGGTGTGGGTAATTGTAAGGCTAATACTGGCATCCCTTTTTTAGACCATATGTTGCATCAAATTTCTTCTCATGGATTAATCGATCTGGAAGTCCAAGCTGTGGGAGATATTGAAATTGATGACCATCATACTAATGAGGATGTGGGAATTACTTTGGGCCAGGCTTTAAGGCAGGCGTTGGGCGATCGCAAGGGTATTGTCCGTTTTGGTCATTTTGTGGCTCCTTTGGATGAGGCATTGGTTCAGGTGGCCTTGGATTTTTCTGGTCGTCCACATTTGAGTTNATCGATCTGGAAGTCCAAGCTGTGGGAGATATTGAAATTGATGACCATCATACTAATGAGGATGTGGGAATTACTTTGGGCCAGGCTTTAAGGCAGGCGTTGGGCGATCGCAAGGGTATTGTCCGTTTTGGTCATTTTGTGGCTCCTTTGGATGAGGCATTGGTTCAGGTGGCCTTGGATTTTTCTGGTCGTCCACATTTGAGTTATGGTTTGGAAATGCCTACTCAACGGGTTGGTACTTATGATACTCAGTTAGTGCGGGAATTTTTTGTAGCTGTGGCGAATAATAGTTTGATGACTTTGCATATTCGGCAGTTAGCTGGAATTAATTCTCATCATATTATTGAGGCAGGGTTTAAAGCTTTTGCTCGTTCTCTACGGATGGCTACAGAAATTGACCCCAGGCGAGTTGGGGAAATTCCTAGTTCTAAGGGAGTCTTGTAATTCAGTTATCAGTTATCAGTTATTCAGTTATCAGTAGGTTTGAAATCTGAAATTTCCTTTGAATTTTATCAGTTAGGATGATTAATTCGAGTAAATGATAAAACTTTTAGTGAGTATGAAATGATTTGTGAAAAAAACCGTAGGGGTTTGGTTTCCAAATCCCAATTTTCGAGGGTTTGGAGACCAAACTCCTACAATAAAATATTACAACCTATTTAGGATTGCTATATTATGGTTCAAACTATTCAAGCTCAGGATATTACTCTAGAAGAATTACAAGAAAATTTCGGACTACAACTAACAACTGATAGTCAATTTTTCCGGGAATGGCAAGACAATTTACCTTCTTTAACTGATGAAGAAAAACGCAGTTTAGAAAGAGTTAGGAGTAACTATTTTAACTTAGTTAATCGTCGCCCTTTATTGGAAGAGGGAGTTAAATTGGTTATTTTAGCACCTTTACTAGATTTAGCTGGATTTTTTCAACCTCCCTTTTCCATAACAACCGAAACTTCTGTGGAAATTTCTGATGAAGATCATGATTTAATTGTTAGAGGTAGAATAGATGTTTTAGTTCTACAACAGAGATTTTGGATATTGGTAATTGAATCCAAAAGGACTAAATTTGATGTTACGGCGGCTCTACCTCAAGCTTTAGTTTATATGTTGAAAAACTCCCAAAATAATCGCCCAACGTTTGCTTTTTTGCTTAATGGTAGAGAGTTTGTTTTTGTTAAACTTCAAAAAGCAGATGTTCCTATATATAGTCGTTCTTATGCTTTGTCTATTGAGAAAGAAAATGAATTGGAGCAAGTTTTAGCAGCTCTCAAAAATATTGGTAATTTAAGTTATCAATTAACGTAATTCCCTCCTTGTGTTCCCTACTCCCTACTCCCTATTCCCTACTGCCTATAATATAGATTAATTACTCTCTATGTGAGGGAAACATTATGATTAAAACGAACGTTAATATTACTCCACAGGCTCAAGAACTTTTGATAAAAGCAGCAGCTAAAAAACAAATATCTGTAGAAGAACTCGCTTCAGAAATATTAAATGAAGCTATTCAAAATAAGCTGGTTGGAGTTGTTAATATTAGTGAATTTAAACAAGAATATCCTCCTAATCCATTGGCAAATAAACAGCCATATCTATACTATGCCGATCCTCACGAGCCAGCTATTCCTCTAGAAGACTGGGCTATGGAAAGTTATTATTAAGAGGTTTTATGATTGTTCTAGAAACTGATATTTTTGTTTGCTGGAATCAGAATGACCCTAAATTAATCAGTTACTATAGTGAGATAATTTAAGAGAGAAAGACTAGATGGATTAGGAATTTCTACTATCAGTCTTATTGAAATAGCAAGACTTGTTAAAGCAGGAAGAATTATTCTTCCTTTACCCATTCTTGAATGGTTTAAAATTGCATTAGCACAAGAAGGAATTATTCTTATTTCTATTACTCCTGAAATTGCGGTTGATGCTCAATCACTGCCAGGTAATTTTCACAAAGATCCAGCAGATAGAATAATTGTCGCAACTGCAAGATTATCTAATTGTTCTATAAGTGACGGTAGATCAGAAAATACTGAACTATTCTTATATGAGTGCTATTCCAACTATTCCAGCTACCTGAAAATCAATATAACCAAACACAAATGAGATTTATATCAGGTTCATTAATTAACTACAATAGAAAAAGACGGTATAGATAATTTATTCATCTAAAGATGACTTAAGCTTTTAGCCAAGAATTTCAATCCTTGGCGAGCCAGAGGAAAAATTTTTCTTGAGGTTTAATTTTATAGTTAGATGATATTTTTAAAAAGATTATTATTAAAGCTCGTAGTATAGCTCTCAGCCCTATCTATAACTTCGGGCTAAAGCCCTACTACAAACAAAAACTTTATTTCTTGAGGTCTAATTTATGTTAGATGATATTTTTAAAACAATTACTAATATTGGTAAGTCTGCTGTTCCTCAAATCCTCAATGCAGCTCAAAGAAATGAAATTGTAGTTAAAACTTTAAAGGAATTAAAACTTGACCCCACACAACCCCCGAAAGATGTTGATGGAGTTTATGTTTATGCTTTGGTGGAATATGGCGTGGGTAAGGATGAGCAAATTTTGAAGCTTTTTCGGGAGAAAGAAATAAAAAATGCTTTTTGGAGTGCCTATTCTGCTAATTCTCCTATTAGTTTCTTCAATGAAGTGGATAAATTTCTGAACTGGGAATTGAAAGACTGGAATACTTTGGGGAATGAAATAAAAGAATCCCAGATTAATGTTCGGTCAGAATTAGAAGAGTTTGGTCGAGCTTTTATTGATGTGGCGAAGCGGACTAAATCTCCAGAATTTAAGCCTTATCCAGATTGGAATTTTGACGAATATCCGGCAGAATTTAAGTCTTTAATTATGGAAAAGATTAAGGGTTTTTGTGGTCGGGAATTTGTGTTTAAGGAATTTGGGAATTTTATCAATAAAAATTCTCATGGTTATTTTACTGTGGTTGGGGATGCGGGGATGGGGAAAAGTGCTATTGCAGCTAAATATGTTTATGACCATAAGTGTCCCTGTCATTTTAATATTCGTGCTGATGGTCGTAATAGACCAGAACTTTTTCTGGAGAGTATCCGCAAACAGTTGACTAGACGCTACGAGTTGGGAAATACTGATAAGGTTAATTTGTCTACTTTGCTGCAAAAGGTTAGTGAAAATCTTGGGGGGCAAAAGTTGGTTATTGTGGTTGATGCTTTGGATGAGGTGGAGCAAACTGGAGGCGGTAATATTCTGGATTTTCCCACGACGTTGCCGGATGGGGTTTATTTTTTGTTGACTAGGCGACCTTATGAACGTGAGAACAAACGTTTGAATGTTTCTCCAGGGGTGGGGATGACAGAATTAGATTTGAGGGCGAGTCAATATCGGGGTTTGAGTCGGGATGATGTGAAAGAATATATCGGTTTTATGTTGAATGATGACCCAGACTATGGGGTTAAGTTGCAAAACTGGGTGCAAGAGCGGGATATTAATAAGGAATATTTTATTGAGCAGGTGGCAAACAAGAGTGAAAATAATTTCATGTATCTGCGTTATGTGTTACCGGATATTGCTAAGGGTAATTATCAAGATTTGAGTTTGAAGGAATTGCCTGATGGTTTGCAAGATTATTATCAACAACATTGGGTGCGGATGGGAATGGAGGATAAACCTCAGAAGGATAAGGTTATTGTTTTGTTTATTTTGGTGGAAAGTCGGACGTTGCCTAGTTTGGAAATAATTGCTGAATGGGCGCAACAGGATGTGTCTGATGTGGAAGATGTTCTGAAGGAGTGGGTGGAATTTTTGAGTAAGCAGGAAGTTGAGGGAGAACTTTGCTACAGCATCTATCATGCGAGTTTTCTTGATTTTCTCAAGGGGAAAAGAAAGTTGGATAATACCCGCAAGTTGTTTGAGGAAGTAAATGCACGGATGGCGGATGATTTGTATGCGGATGTTTAGGTTTGAGAGGTGCTGGGTGGAAGCGATGAATCTGGAAAACCTAACCCCCCTACCCCCTTCCCTGCAAGGGAAGGGGGAGTCAAAGCCTCTCTCCTTGCAGGAGAGAGGTTTGGAGAGAGGTTTTGATGGGTTGAGAAATGGAAGCGATGAATTTTGAAAACCTAACCCCCCTACCCCGTTTCCCTGCAAGGGAAGGGGGAGTCAAAGCCTCTCTCCTTGCAGGAGAAAGGTTTGGAGAGAGGTTTTTATTAGTTAACAAACAGTTTCTTAGACAGGAGTAGTATTGTGGGAAAATTTGCTGAAAAATTAGCTTCTGCAACGCCTGCGCGTCAACGTGCTATGTTGGGTAATATTCATACTCTGGTGGAGTCAAAGCAATTAGAAAAGTATTACAAACTCCTGACTAATTTTGATTTCCTGGCAGCAAAGGTGCAACATCCTGACTTTGGCGTGCAGGCGTTAATTGAAGATTACGATCTGGTTGAGGATGACAATGAGAAAGTTAAAACTTTGAAATTAATTCAAGGAGCGTTACGACTGTCAGCGCATATTTTGGAAAAGGATGGGGAGCAGCTACCGGAACAGCTATGGGGGCGGATGCAGCATTTTCGTGAACCAGAAATTCAGGAGTTACTGTTAGAAGCAAAACAGAATCAACAAAATGTTTGGTTGCGACCATTGAAAACAAGCTTAACGCCTCCCGGTGGTCCGTTAATTCGTACTCTCGATGGTCATAGCAACTCGGTAAATGCTGTAGCAGTAACCCCCGATGGCAAGCAAGTTATTTCCGGTTCATCTGAC
>NZ_LGSU01001248.1 GCF_002260545.1 Hydrocoleum sp. CS-953
ATACTCTATTTTTAGATATAAAAAACTCTGGCAATTTAAATTGAATAGTATTGAAAATTGCTAATAATCAGAAGAATTGGTATTTGGCTGGTGAAATTCAGTAAAATATAACTCAACAATTCAGTCAATGATAGATAAAACATCTTCTGCCCCAGATAACTATGTGCCAGAAAAACCATCTTTAAAAGCTGGATTACTTGCTCTTAAACAAAAAGATTATTTACAGGCGATCGCTCACCTAGAAATAATTGCTCAACAAGAATCTATCAAGCAAAAGTTAAAAGCTCAGATAGGTTTAGTTATTGCTTATGAAAAAACTAAACAAGTAGATAGAGCTATTTCTTTGTGTCGTAATCTTACTAAAATTTCTGATAATGAAATTCAAAGTTTTGCTAATCGTCATCTCAAGGAATTATTAAAGCGATATCCGCCTAAAAATATCAAAAAATCAACAATTCTTACCCCTGAATCTTCAGAAACATTTCCCCAAAATCAACAACCTATTGAAACAGGATTTGTTCCTTTTAATCCGACTTCAAATCAATCTAAATCTGCCAAAAATAGCAATCACATCTCTCAAGCAAATCAAAATATTGATTTATCTGTAGAAACTGGTTTTAAACCAATCTCAAAAAAAACAAATAACCTCCAAACAAATTCTACCTCTAAAACTCCAGAAGAATCTTCCCAAAATCAACAACCTATTGAAACAGGATTTACTCCTTTTAATCCTACTTCAAATCAATCTAAATCTACCAAAAATACCAACGATATCTCTAAAAAAAATATTGATTTCTCTCTAGAAACTGGTTCTAAATCAATCTCAGAAAAACCAAATAACCTCCAAACAAATTCTAGTAAAACTTCAGATGTTGTACAGCATCCTCAGTCAAACAAAAATGATATAGAGGCAGATAAAAATAAATCACCTGCTTTATCAAACCTAGTTAATAAATCAAATTCAGAAACTACAAATGAATCCCATCAAACATCAACAGATATTACTTCAGAAAAACCAGAAAATTTACCTAAACTGACATGGCGTGAAGCAGGAAGGGCAAAAGGAGGTCGTCGCCTTAAAACTCCTAATTTAACTCTTTTATGGCTAGAACAAATATTTGTAGTTATTGCTCTATTTTGGCTAAGTCTTACCCTACTAAAGTTTAGCTTAAATGCAACAAATGATTTTCTAGTTTGGCTCCCACACTTTCGACCAATTCAAATTTTTTATCGAGACCCCACTCGAAATTTTATAATTTTTCTGCTGGGATTATTTATATTCTCTCCTTGGTTAATTGATGGATTATTAATACTTACCTATGGTCTCCAAACTCTACCAACAACAACTCTAATTAATTACAGTAAAGAAGCCAATAAACTGCTCCGTACTTTTTGTAAAAAACAAAAAATACGGGGAATTACATTAAAGGTCTTACCAATAGATGTTCCAATAGCATTTAGTTATGGATGCTTGCCTCGTTTTTTCAGGATAGTTGTTAGTCAAGGATTATTAGATAATCTAGCAGAAGATGAAATTGCTACTATTTATGCTAGGGAAATTAGTCATATTAAAACAGGAGATTTCCGGTTAATGTCTATGGCTAATCTGATGCTTCAAATTCCCTACACTATTTATTGGCAATTAACTTTTTGGGCAGATAGGAGCTTAGATTTTATTAATCATCAATTACCTGATTTTTTACCAGGATTTATCAAATCTTTTTTGCATATTTTAGTCTCCGTTTTTAGAATATTTGCTGCAATAATTTCAACTCTTAGTTATGGTTTATATTGGTTGCTAAAATTGCCAATTTTATGGTTGTCTCGTCGGCGGGTTTATTATAGCGATCGCCAAGCTTGTAATTTAACTGGTAATCCTAATGGTCTCACACGCGCTCTTATAAAAATTACAATTGGTATGGCTGATGATGTTAAAAATCAAGGCAAAATTAGGAATCTATTGGAGAGTTTTGAAATCTTAATGCCAGTAGGAATAAACCAAGCTATTACTACTGGTAGTGTAATTTCATCTAGTAGTTTTGAATCTATTTTTAATTGGGATATTTTTAACCCATATCGTCGATGGTTAGAAGTTAATAATAGTCATCCTGCGCTTGGCGATCGCTTAAAAATATTAGGTTTATATGCTAATTTCTGGAAACTAGAAACAGAGTTAAAATTAGGAAATATTAATGCTGATGTAACCACAAAAAATAAATTAAATGGTACTCCAAAAGAGAATATTAATACTCCACAAAATCTTGATTGGCAAAAACTTTTACTTCAGGGAGCGCCATTTTTTGGTATATTAATAGGTCTAGGTTTTGCTATTTTTTTCTGGTTTATCGGTCTAGTTTCATCTGCTGTTGGTCTTTGGCGTTTAGATTGGTTATTTGGAGATATTTCCATTTTAGTTAGTTCTTTGACTATGGGTTTTAGTATTGGTATTTTGATAAGAATTAACCAATTTTTCCCTGATATAAAACCAACTAAACTTTGGCAAAATCCTAACTTATTAGAATTGTTAACCGACCCAGAAGCTTTGCCATTAGATAGTCAAGCAATTCAATTCAAAGGCCAACTTCTTGGTAAAAGCGGAATGATGAATTGGTTGGGACAAGATTTGATTCTACAAACAACAAGAGGTCTGGTGAGGTTGCATTATTCCGATCAATTGGGGCCAATTGGTAACTTATGGCCTAAAATAAATCGTCCTAGCGATCTTGTTGGTAAGTCTATAACCGTAACTGGTTGGTGGAGGCGAGGAGCTACTCCTTGGATAGATATTAATACTATTCAAACTGAAAATGGTGAATCTATTAACAGTGGTCATCCTCTCTGGTCAACAATTGTAGCTTTTGCTATTGCTATATGGGCAGCTTCTATGGTATATACGGGCAGATTTTAGTTATCAGATGATGTAAAGAAAAGTTGCATTCTTGAATTAACTATGTTACATTTATTTACATAGAGTAGCTTAACCCAAGCGACCTCATAATTTTGCCTAGCTCAGGAGTTGAGTCTGATTGAACTGAATTAGTAGAAATATTACAGATTTAATAAGGTAAATGTATGCTGCCAACAGTAAGAATCGCCTTAATAAATATGGTCTGTTGATATACAGAAAACCTCTACTTAACTCACAATAGATAAGACTTTTTGGGTGGTAAGTGTCAATCTCCCAACACAGCAAGTTCTACCAGCCACAACTGTCGGCTGGTTTTTTGGCAATTCATAAATTTTGCGATCAGAAAAGTAGGGATTACTGAACAGTTTAAGTTGAGTATTGAAGATACGAGTAAATAGTTAAATTTAAGAAAATATAGTAGATATTGACTTAGGATTATGATAAGTTTATAGTGGTTAAGAAATAACTAGCCTGTTAACAAAGGAAAGATAAGCAGTAAGCATTTCCGGTTTGGTTGAAAAATAAGTCAAATATTATGATTAAGTTTTAGCCCTCACCAAGTAGGAAGTTTTGTCTATAGACCGCGATTTGAATACAAGTATAAAGAGCGAGAAATGCGGTGGGCTTTATCGTTTAGGCTGTTGCCGACATGGAGATGCCTGTGGACGGAGTGCTGCCGACAGTTCCGGTAGAACATAGGGACGTTGCATGCAACGTCCGTACACATTAAAACATCACTAATTGTGACGTTTTATATCAGTTTTATAAAGCAGTATACTTGAAATTAATATCATATTAGCAATTAGGTTGTTTGAATTTAGCAGGCTTTGAACTTATATTTAAAAGTTGGGGCGATAAATGTTTAGCAAATCAATATTAAAAAGAAGTAATTGAGCAATGCCTATAGTTTTGTTTGTTGAGTAATGAGCAAAAAGTTTAAAGAACAACATAACAAAATAAAATTATTTGCCAGAGTTTACCAAAATGGGAAATTTGAAATCATTTCATCTGTAGTAAAGGTTAATATAGGTATTTGTCAAAGTTCTTCACATTTCAAAGTCTGGAGCAGTTTTTTTGATTCTGCTCTTGTTTTATGTTCAGTCAATCTCAGTTGACTAAGTTTTCGTTTGTTGTAATTTAAACAATTAAAATTCAAAGTCTGGAGGATTTTTTTTATGTCAATTCGTTTGTATATTGGTAATTTGCCTAAAGAGGTAATGGAACGTCAAGAACTCCAAGAAGTTTTTAAAGAAGAAGGCGATAGTGTCACTACTAAATTGATCACAGATCGTAAAACTGGTAAATGTCGTGGTTTTGGTTTTGTGACAGTTAAAAATGATGAACAAGCTGACCAAATTATTGAAAAGTATAACGGTTATCAGTTTAAAGAAACTCCTTTAAAGATTGAAAAAGCCTTACCTCGTGCTAAGAAGGGTGAGTCTGAAAATGCTGAGGCTGAACCTAAACCAGTTAGTAAAAACAATACTGGCAAGAGTAAAAAGTCTCGTCGTGAAAAGGATAAAGGAGGATCATCTAAAGCTGCTAGTAGTTCTAGCTCTAGTGGTAATGATGCGGTTCAACCAGATCCCCGTTGGGCTGATGCTTTAGCAGAGTTGAAGCAACGTTTGGCAGCTAGCACTAATTCTTAGGAATCACTTGAGTAAACTCAAAAATCTTACGCTGACATAATTGTAGATATAGTTTTTTAATCATGCCTATAGCTATATCTACAAAGTTGCGATCTAAATTTAGGAATGGTAAACAAGTAATCATTTTTCTCGTCTACCTAATGACAATTGAAGATATCTACCAACCCAACTACCCAAGCTATAAACGAAATTTAGTATTAATCGGATATTGAAACAGTTAACAGTTAACCGATCTCAAATCCGTTGGTTTCGGAGTAATATAATTCCATCGATCGTCATACAAAGGATAGGGGAGTTTTCCTGCGGAATGCTGCGCAGATATATCGGAGACAGCCGAAAATGGCCATTCGCCTCTACAATATAGCCTCTTATCTTTAAAATGCTGAATAATACCGCTGCTACCAGATGTGATATGATGAGTGAAAAAAGCCTTCGATTTAATAAATCAAAGGCTTTTTCTTTCACATATATAACTCAGGACTTAGGCAAAGACACCATATATACTAAACCAAAACTATAACGTCTTATAATATGTAGGGTCTGTTGAATAAATCTAGAACCTATCTATATCAGAGGTTTAAGTGCTGAATTAGCTTGAAAAAAATTGCCAGATGCACGACTAAATAAAAATCAAAAACCAGGCCAACCAAATCCCCAGTCAAGTGAAGGAAAATGCAGAAAAGTTAACAGTAAAACTATTGCTAATTGCCTATTCCCAATTTCTTTCCCTCACTAAAAGATTTTTTCACCAAGTCCTATGTAGTGTTTAAAAATCATGGGTTGTGTAATTTCTGTAATTATTAATCCCAAGTTGAATTAAATAGCTTATTAATTGTCCAAATTTGCCAATTTAAGCATTTTCCCACTAGCTGTTTGTTAAAGGATACATTGCTACAACTTATAAGACTTTTGATCTAAGAAAGGCTATGGGCAAACATAGCAATTTTCGAGGAGTAGAAACGTAAGCTCGACGATTAAATACATCATATTGATTCCGCTCAATAGCATCTAAAATCTTACTATAAAGCATAGAAGCTGACCAAACAGGCCAACGAATATCAGCGTTCAAACGCTTAATACCTCTTTCTGCATCAACAAAAAACTTACGCGCTCTGTGAATCTGAAATTTCATTAACTCTCGCCAACGGTCATCAATTACACCATTCAATAAATCTTCTTCGGTATAATCAAATAAAGCTAATTCTTGTAAAGGAAGATAAATTCGACCTCGACGAGCATCTTCTCCTACATCTCTTAAAATATTTGTAAGTTGATTAGCAATTCCCAAGGCGATCGCTTCTGTTACAGGAGAATGGGTTTGTTGGTTGGAATTCCAGGGAGCAGCAAAATTTGATGTTTCTACTCCCATAACTGGCATAGTCATTAGACCAACTGTACCTGCAACTCGATAACAGTAAAGTTTCAGTTCCTCAAATGTTTGATACCGACTTCGGTACAGATCCATTTGTTGACCTGCAATCATATCACGGAACGGTTGAATATCTATAGGGAACTTAGATAGGGTATCTACCAATGCTACATCTGCATCTTCTAAGGGATAGCCAGCAAAGATAGATTCAAGATGTTGTTCCCACTCTTGGAGGGTTTCTGTAGTCGTGGTATTTGACATTGGTCCATCTACCAGTTCATCTGTACGACGACACCAGACATAAATTGCCCATATCGCCTTACTTTTAGCTTCTGGCATTAACTGAGTACCCATGTAAAAAGTTTTAGAATATTTGGCTGTGACTTGACGACACAGCTCATAAGATTCTTCTAAAGATACCAGGGATGAACGAGTCATGCGTTGGGAAGATTTAGACCGTTGCAGCATTCTTTGCTGGCTTTGGAGTTGTTTGTTGCAGGTTTGCATGAGATTCAAGATGAGTAGGATCTGCTTTAGCTATAGCCTGCGCTGTTAGCTTGCCAGAAAGTACGGCCCCTTCCATGCTAGCTAGATAGCGCTGCATTGTATAGTCTCCCGTGAGGAAGAAATTTCCAATTGGTGTTACTTGGGAAGGGCGACAGTCTTGGCGACCAGGAGTAGCTTTGTATACAGAGCGGGGCGTTTTTACAACATGATATTTCAACAACTTAGCTGGAGATTCTCCTGTAAAGTGAGCCGGAAATAATTTTTCCAACTCTGCCATTGTTGCTGCGACTATTTCTTGATCGGATTTACTAATCCAATCTTTAGCTGGTGCTAATACTAATTCCAACATGGAACGGTTGGGATTAGCATATTCACGACAAGTGTTACTCATGTCTGCATAGACACTTAGTAGGGGCGATCTGGAAAATAGTAAATGATCTATATCTGTGAGCTTACGATCAAACCACAGATGTAGATTTATTACTGGTATCCCTTCCAAACCGTTAAGCTTTTGAAAATATTCCATCTGCTGCCAAGGTTTTGGCAACATTACTTTTAGGGGATCGACTGGCATTGCTGAGACATAAGCATCAACACTCAGAACTCGATCTTCTGCTCCGTCTAATCCTCTAATTAGGAATCCACTAACTGTAGCATCATCGTTTAGCAGGAATTCCTTTATCGGTGCATTTAAGTGTACTTCCCCGCCTCCCTTGGTAATATATTCTACCAGAGGTTGACATAATCGTTCTGTGGGAGAACCATCTAAAAATGCCATTTTCGATCCATTTTTCTCTTGGAGAAAACGGTTAAGAGCTGTGAGAATTACAGTGGAGGATATTGCTTCGGGACCAATAAAGTTCAACGCTTTTGACATGGCGATGAATACTTCTTTTTCCACTCTTGGAGGCACATTTTGTTTTTTCAGCCATTCTGAGAAACTGTATTTGTCCATTTTCTCAACATATTTTTGGCCTTGGACTATGGCTGGGATTAGACCTATACCGAACCTGATTTTTTCTGGCCAGGTTAACATATCATTATTGCGGAGAATGGCCACCATCCCATTTAAAGGCGCTGGAAGGTCCGGAAAATCAAATCTAGAGTATGTTCCTGGTTTTTCTGGTTGATTAAAAATCATTGTGTGCTGTTTCCATTGCAGTCTATCCTCTATATTCAATTCTTTGAATAGTTGCAACATATTTGGATAAGCACCAAAGAATATATGCAGACCAGTTTCATACCAGTCTCCCTCTTCGTCCTTCCAGGCTGCCACCTTACCTCCGAGTACGTCCCGCCTTTCGAGAACTATTGGAGTATGACCCATGTCTGTCAAATATTTTGCACAGGAAAGACCTGCTAGACCTGCTCCGGCGATCGCTACTCGCATTTGTTTGGTAAAAACCTCTTCAATTAAATTTACTTATTTTTTTATTATTATTACTTTACAAGTTGTTACAAAATTCAGCAATACCTAATTAAGTTATTTTTGATTTTTCTGAACATAGGTTTCTTTTTGTCCCATTTTTTTTGACAAAAAAGTTTAAGTGTGGTAATATTACAGCGAAACTTGTAATATAGTTGTTTTATCTTAATAAAATGTAAGAATACCTGAGTTAGCTGTTGAATAATTAATAACAGATTAAGAGTAACAGACAAAGGTACTTTCAGAGCCAATCCCGCAAAAATAAATTGGTAGTGCGTCAAGGAAGTATGAGAAGTGTGGTCCGTGTGGGAAGTGTGGGGAGGCACTCGAAAGTAGGAGAAATAATTGTACCTGTATCTTTTTGGCAAGTGTCTGCCTTTCGTGCTAACTTTTTAGTCTCAAAGGCTGAAAAATTTGCACTTTTTTCGCGACCATGTGGGGACTCAACCTTTATATATCAGTGCTTTTAGATCATATTAGCCAGCCCTACGCGACTTATCCCACACTTTACTGATACACAACCAATAAATTAATGTAATCAATTTGGGTTCTGATGATTTGGAGTATGGGAGTAAGGGAGTGGTAGAGTATTTTTCTCTCTTTTTCTAATATTGCTTGTCTACCACAGATGTCTCCTAAAAAGCTTTTGATATACTATATACATAGGCATTACGCCAAGGTACTATAT
>NZ_LGSU01001249.1 GCF_002260545.1 Hydrocoleum sp. CS-953
ACAGTATTTTTTATACTTTTGAGGCAAGTTATTGAGAGATAAAATAATTAATCAATGTTGAATTTTAACGACCTAAAAAAACTAGATTCTATTAAGAAGCTTTTTTATAAGGCAAACAACAAGGTAAACAAAAAAGATGACAAGAAGGTATTTTATTAGAGATTGAATGTATGAGGAAATATAAAAAGGAGATAGGGAACAGGGAATAGGTATGGAGGGAATAGGTCCGAAGAAATACAAGGGCAAATATTGTCGCTTAAAAATCTAGGAATATATGTACTACATACTCCTATATCTACCTTCTTTCAATCCCTTGAAGCATTACCGCTTTTAGATTTTAGTCATTCGTATGCTCTCTTAATAATTATTTTACTCTCCAGTCTCTGAGGGATGAAATAATTAATCAATGTTTAATTTTAGCGACCTAAAAAAACTAGATTCTATTAAGAATTTTTTTTATAAGGCAAACAAGAAGGTAAACAAAAAAGATGACAATAAAGTATTTTATTAGCAAAAATATCTGCTGTTCCTAATCTGATAAATCTGGGTTTAATTATAGAACAAATACTTCTGCTTCGGAATTAGAAATGGAAATGGAATAGGTGAGGCAAGTTGTTGAGGGAAAAAATAATTAGGGTTTGCTGAAAAAGTCTTTTNATTTTTTTTATAAGGCAAACAAGAAGGTAAACAAAAAAGATGACAATAAAGTATTTTATTAGCAAAAATATCTGCTGTTCCTAATCTGATAAATCTGGGTTTAATTATAGAACAAATACTTCTGCTTCGGAATTAGAAATGGAAATGGAATAGGTGAGGCAAGTTGTTGAGGGAAAAAATAATTAGGGTTTGCTGAAAAAGTCTTTTTTAAGGTTTAGGGGAGTAGTAGGGACGTTGCACAGGCAAAAATGCGTTTTCCGTTCCGGAATGCTTCGCAAACATGTCGCGCAGCGATACGTCCGTACGGGGGTATTTGTTTTGCCCAACAATGCACCGGAAATGCACTCCTTTTTGACCATCAAGCAGCTCAAAACTAGGTACTTTTTCCAGACCTAAAAAGGCTCAAACCTTTACCTGTAAATTCTTTGATATTTAATCAGCAGAGCAATAATTAAGGATAGATTTAGTATCAGTCTTAATGTCGAAAACAAGGTAAGATTTAGCTAAATAAAAAAAGCTGAATCCTAATAGCTAATTACTATAAAAAAACTGTGAATTCTATAGACTCTTTCTTAAAACGCTTTGAACATTTCGGCGTTGAGCTTGGTCTCGAACGTATCTACCAACTTCTAGATAATTTAGGCAACCCCCATCTCCAAGTACCTATTATTCATGTCGCTGGAACAAATGGCAAAGGTTCCGTCTGTGCTTATCTATCATCTATTCTCAAAGCAGCAGGATATAAAGTCGGACGTTACACCTCACCTCATCTAGTTGACTGGACAGAACGTATTTGCCTCAACGAAGAAAAAATTTCCTCCAATATATTAGAACAATTATTACAAGAAGTAGAAGCAGCCATTCAACCAGAACAACCTTCACCTACTCAGTTTGAAATTATTACTGCCGCTGCTTGGTTATATTTTGCCCAACAAGAGGTAGACGTAGCAGTTGTAGAAGTAGGTTTGGGAGGTAGACTAGACGCCACAAATGTTTGTCACCAACCAATGGTAACTGTCATTACTTCTCTTAGTTGGGAACATTGGCAAAGATTAGGTCCTACCTTGAGTCATATTGCTGGGGAAAAGGCAGGTATTCTTAAACCAAGATGTCCTGCAATACTCGGAGTTTTACCCCCAGAAGCAAAAACAGTAGTAGAAAAACGTATTACCGAGCTAGAATGTCCTGTTGTTTGGGTCGAACCTGCTGAATTATTAGAAGGAAATCAGGAAAATAACTCATTGCCAGAAGCTACTTCTCAAGGAATTGAATATACACTGCCATTATTTGGAGATGTACAGTTGATAAATTCAGCGATCGCCATAGCCACAGTTCAAGTGCTAGAAACCCAAGGATGGGAAGTCCCGACCGCAGCAATTAAACAAGGAATAGCNAGTTTTACCACCAGAAGCAAAAACAGTAGTAGAAAAACGTATTACCGAGCTAGAATGTCCTGTTGTTTGGGTCGAACCTGCTGAATTATTAGAAGGAAATCAGGAAAATAACTCATTGCCAGAAGCTACTTCTCAAGGAATTGAATATACACTGCCATTATTTGGAGATGTACAGTTGATAAATTCAGCGATCGCCATAGCCACAGTTCAAGTGCTAGAAACCCAAGGATGGGAAGTCCCGACCGCAGCAATTAAACAAGGAATAGCTGAAACCAAATGGCCGGGACGTTTGCAATGGACTACATGGCAAAATCGGAAATTATTAATTGATGGTGCCCATAATACTGCTGCTGCCCAAGTATTGGGTCGATATGTCAGGACACTTGATTATCCATCCATAAGTTGGGTTATGGGTATGCTCTCTACAAAAGAGCATTCAGAAATTTTTCGGGCACTAATTAGACCAGGCGATCGCCTCTACCTAGTTCCTGTCCCTGACCATAGTTCAGCTGACTTGAATCAACTTAGCACTATGGCTCAGGATATATGCACAGAATTAACACTTTGTCAAGTCAACTCCCATCTAACACTAGCTTTAGAAGAAGCTATTAGTGCCAGTGAAAATTTAATTGTTTTATGTGGTTCCCTATATTTACTCGGTCATTTTTTTAATAGCAGTGAGCAGTGAGCAGTCAGCGGTCAGCATTAGGACTTTTTTTAGATTGAGTCGGGGATTTAAACTCTTCAGCGCACCATCAGCCGCTTGGGGTTCCAGGGATTACCCAAGGTCAAAAAGCTTATAGCTGAAATGCTGATAGCTAATAGCTAGTTAACAATTAGCAGGAACTAAAGACTTCACTACTGGGAGCTGTATTTTTGTATTTTCTGAATCTAGATATTTCGTATTTTCTGAATTTAGATATTTCGTAAGCATTCAGCAGTCAGCTATCAGCTATCAGCTAGAAGGAGGAATTAGTCTCCAAGGAAAATTAAAATTTATATTTGCGTAGCATTCCGCACGAAAAGCTGAATGCTTTTTGCGCAGCATTCCGGAACGGAGATACTAATAGCTGAATGCTTACCTCACCTGAATCCTTACGATATTTCTTAAAAATAGCTTCAATTTTTTCTTGGCTGATTGGTTTGTTAATAAACTCAGAACATCCGACAAACTGAGCGCGAACCCGGTCAATCATACTGTCTCTCCCAGTTAAAATTACTATAGGAATATTTTTAAAATCAGGTATTTTACGAATTTGACTACAGACTTCATAACCATTAATAACAGGCATATCTATATCCAAAAATATTAAATCTGGCTTTACTTGCACAACAGTAGGTACAGCCAATGTAGACTTTTCAATCCCAATAAATAGATAGCCACTTTTGGTAATAATTTTACCGATTAATGTATTAATTATTGGGCAATTATCAATACAAGCGATTAATTTTGTTTGATCTACAGAGATGGAATTTTTTGTAGTTTCTAGGGATGGTGAATTTGTTTTTTTAATCTCTTTTACTTCATTTGCTAAAGCATCAAATTTAACTACAGCTAATGCAGGTAAATCTGGCAAAACAGTAAGTTTAATTATTCCTTGAGTGACATAATGAATTAATTTTTTAGTCAGACTTAATAAATCCTGCTTTAAGTAAAAAGCCAAATCTCGCAATGTTAATTTTTTACTAATTAATGCCTGAAATTTTTGGTAGATTAGAGTAGATGTGTGTTTTTTTAGAGTTTCAGGTTTGTTCAAGACAGGTGCTAAATTGGGAGAATAATTGTGTAAATTTGCCTCACACCAATCTTGCCATATTGGCTTAACTTTTTCAAAAGCTTCATAGATACTCAAACGAAAGATAGGTTGCATCATTTCCGCTTGTAGATTACAACTTATAGAAGTCACCTGTAAAGTATCTAAATTATCCTGTTGAATTAAATCAAATAATACTTCTACCAAGGTATTGTTAATTATAGAAATAGCTTGCGAAAGTGAAATTTTTTCTTGTTTGAGTAAAATATTAACTATGTAATATTGCCAGCTTTCACAAACATCATGGGTGTATAAACTGAGAGTTTCCAAAGAAATAAAAGGGCAAAACTGAGTGAAAATTCTGCGCCATCTTCGCCAAGCGCTATTACCACCTGTTGCCCAAATTAGACATCCCCGATCAAAATATAATTGCCACTTTTGTTCTTCAGTATTCTGGAGTTCTAATTTACCAGTAAATTGTTTAGGTATCAGACGGATTAAATGTTTAAAAAACCTCGCTGTAGTCTGTTTTGTTTTACTAATCATTTTTAATACTCTATCAATGCAGTCCTGATTTGCGATATTCTTAAGCTCATACTTCTAAAAAGATAACATCCGCAATTTCACTGAATCTTAATTCAAATTTAATCTCTAATTCAAGACTTTAGTGTAACGGTTCTAGAAGTATTTATTCAAGTTATCGACTCAATTTAATTTTACTTAAAAAATTTATAAATATCGTCCGTGATTGTACGGATATTTAACAGATATTTAATTAAATATCGATCTCCTCTTGAGGCAATTACTGATTTAAAAGTGGATCATTTTAGTTATCAATACTTACAAATAAAGATAGAGGCTTCAAATACGGAATTTTCTTTTTTATACCCTTGAAAGGAGAAGCTTGAGACCTTATTTATTTGTCAAATAAATCAAATCTTATACCGATAAAAGAAAAAGAGGCTTGACAGAAAGCAATGAGAATAGTAATAATGTAATTGTTGTTCATAGCAGCTTGCTTCATTTTTTGACCAAGACTGCGTTTAAATATTTTTTCTCTGGATGGAGAAAATGAAGTACCAATCGTCTGAGAATAGTCAAGTTGTGTAGACTATACTCTGACAAAATACAACATTGATATTCAGAAAAAGTGGCATAAAGTGTTCAATTAAGATTATTTTTATTGACAATTTATTATGAATTTTAAGATTTATTTTACCTTGAAGTTTTTTTTTAATCTCAGCTTTAGTCTTAGCTTATTAGGACTTACTGCTTGCCAACAAATATCAAATGATACAATTCCCGAAGAAGGAATTACTAAAAAAACAATTCGACTAGGTTCTGTCCTAGCTTTAGAAGGACAACAAGAGATAGTAGGAAATAGGATAAAATATGGTTTGAAAGCTGCATTTGACGATCAATTAGTACAAACAAAAAAGCTTGAGTTAATCATTGAAAATGATTATTATGAGCCTGGAGTTGCTTATCAAAAGACACAAGAGTTAATTGAATCTGGCATTTTTTTAATGATAGGAAATCTTGGTACTCCCACCGCACAAAAAACATTACCAATTTTAAATAAAAACAATATTCCTGCCGTTGGTTTTGTTACTGGTTCTGAACTTTTGCGATCGCAATCCGAGCTAATCATTAATTATCGTCCGAGTTATGCACAAGAAATAGAAACTGTAGTTAAAATGGCTTTATATGCAGGAGTCAAATCCTCTGAAATTTGTGCTTATGTTCAAGATGATAGCTTAGGTCTGGGTGGCTTAAAAGCAGTCAGAAAAGCTTTAGCACAAGCACAGGTTGAAGAGAAAATCTTAGATACATACGACCAAGTTTTACAGTATAAAAAAAAGGGAAATAAAGACAATATTTTGCTTAGTCCTGTAGGATTTTATCCCCGTAATACTCCCTATGTAGAAGAAGGTTATAACTCATTAAAAAAGTGGGAAAAAAACACGGAAATAAACTGTAGATTAGTCATTACAGCAGGAACTACTACTAATATCGGACGATTTATTAAGTTCGCTCAAGATGAAGGAGAGAATTGGGTTATTTCCTCCTTATCATCTGGTTCNATATTTTGCTTAGTCCTGTAGGATTTTATCCCCGTAATACTCCCTATGTAGAAGAAGGTTATAACTCATTAAAAAAGTGGGAAAAAAACACGGAAATAAACTGTAGATTAGTCATTACAGCAGGAACTACTACTAATATCGGACGATTTATTAAGTTCGCTCAAGATGAAGGAGAGAATTGGGTTATTTCCTCCTTATCATCTGGTTCTCTAGAAGAATTACAGTTGAGTTTAGAAGAATACGGTATTACAGATAAAGTAATTATAACAACAGTTGTCCCCTCATTAGACTCCGATCTACCTATTGTTCAAGAGGCAAAATCTAAGCTAAAAAATGAGTTCGATCATATATCTTTAGAAGGATATATTGTAGGAAAAATGACTTTGAAAATTCTCCAAACAATACCAGGAAAAATTAATCGTGATAACTTTTTAAAACAGGCTGCTATTTCTAAGTTTGATCTAGGTGGTGTTGCGATAGATTTGACTCAAGGACGAATCCAGTCTTCTGACCTTGTTGTAGTAAAGATTTTTACCCCTCAAGGATTTAAAAAATTAAATAAAGAGAAATTAAGAGATATGTTTAAATAATTATTCTAAACTATACAAACCAAGGAATAAACTCGCTTTATTGCCATAATTATTGTCTTTCAAATGACACAATTTTATATTATAGAAGCCCTAACCGTATCTCAGCAAAGGTGAGGTTTTTGGCAAAGGAGTAAGGAGTCAGGAAATGGAAAATATATAAATAATAGAGGAAACAGGTAAAATCTAAGTGCCCTTGCTTCACCATCTCCCCTACTCTCAATCGATAATTGTCAACAGATCCCAAATAGGTTCTACAAGAAAGTTTATGCTTAAGTCCGGATTATAATGTTTAGTGTTTTTAGAGGAAAAATGATTAATGGATACAAGAGAAAAAAACTTACAAAAAGAAATAAGTAACCCTGAATCTATCGATTCTGAAAAATCTCAAAGCACTCCTGAAAAGGCTATATTAAAAGAACCTAAACTATTAAAGCCCATCTCTATTTTAGACACAAAAATTTCTCATTTTATTGAATGGCTACAAAATATTTCTTTATTTAAGTTAGCAGTTATTTTAAGTGAAGGCGCACTGTTGTTTGCCATAGTATCTTATGTAATTACCATACCTAGTCGAAACAAACAGGAGATACAAGAAGCTCGAAAGGTTCTGCGTGAAGAATCTGGCCATCAATATAGTGACGCACGGATTGCTGCCTTAAAAATTTTACATAGCAAAGATTGCCAAAGTAATCCAGGACTAGAAGCAGCTAAAGCAAACATGGCCGATCTTACCCTTAATCCTTGCCAATCTCTATCTTTCACTCAGGGTTCACTGAAGGTTAATAAACGTTCAATGGATCTCTCCTATTCAAATTTAGCAGGAGCCGATCTATCAGGAGCCAATCTTGTTGGAATTAATTTACAAGGGAGTAACCTCCAGGGCGCAAATTTGGCCAATACTAATTTAGAAGGTGCTAATCTCACGGGTGTTCAATTACAAGGTGCGAATTTAACACAAGCCAACTTAAAGGAAGCGATACTCCAAAATAGTAATTTAGATAATAGTAATTTGTATGGAGCTAATCTTGACAAAGCTGATTTCTCTGAAGCTAGTCTAGTCAATGTTAGAGCCTTATGGGCTAATTTCAATGATGGTATTTTCTACCGAGCCAACTTACAATCAGCAAATTTGAATAGAGGGGATTTAAGGGGGGCTGATTTTTATAAAGCTAATCTAGAGAATGCCTCGTTACGTTTTGCTGATTTAAGTAGCACAACTAATGCGAGAGGAGCGCAATTACAACCCACTAATTTGCTAGAAACCCAATTAAAAGGGGCCGATCTGTGGGGAGCAAAAATGTGGTCAACATTTCAAATTAAGCGGGCTAAAAATTGGCAGGAAACCAATCGGAAGCCTAATTGGGAACAGGCGACCAAACAAGCAAGATTACCTCGTTTACGGATAGCTTTAATCAAACCAGAAACTCCTGAAACTCTTTTCGATTACTATGAATTAGGGATGCGTCGTGCTGCTAACCGTCGTGTAGAAATTTGGGCGATTAGTCATCCCAGTGGTGTGGAGAATGAGGCTAAAATAATTAAGCAGTTGATTAAGGAAGGTATGGATGGAATTATCCTCAGACCTGAAGATTCCATTAAGTCACTCGATGCGCTTAAACTAGCTAGTGATGCTGGAGTGGCTATTATCACCCTCGGTTTCTGCTTTGATCCTATGGACGCAAAAGATTTAGCCATTGCTTGCTATAGTACAAATAACTTCCAAATGGGCTATGATTCAGCCCAAGATTTAGTAGAATGGTCTCAAAATAATTTACAGACTGATTCTTCCTCAAAATTGATTCAGCTTGCTTTAATTGATTCTGCTGTCTATGATAGCTACTATCCTTATCTGCAAGGAGCATTAAAAGCGATAAATGAATCGGATATCTCGTTTCAAATCGTTGATTCTGTTAACGTTGCTTCTAATAGTGATGTGATAAAAGTTAAAGAACTACTTAAAAATAATCCTACTGTTCAGATACTTTGGGGGGGGTCAAATCTAGCAACGGAGGTTGGACTTGCAGCAGTGATAGAATCTGATTTGAATAATAAAGTTAAGGTTTTCGGAGTTT
>NZ_LGSU01000125.1 GCF_002260545.1 Hydrocoleum sp. CS-953
GGATTAATTATTAATTATCAATTATCCATGATCCATTATTAATTATTAATTATCCATTATTTTAATATCTGCTTCTAACCAAGCTTTTTGAAACTCTTGTTTGACTTGAGCAGCTTCTTTTTGTTTACCTTGTGCTGATAAACTTTTTGCTAATCCATATAAAGACCAACCATTATTTGGATGCTGTTGTAAATCTTGACGATAAACTGTTTCTGCTTCTTTTTCCCGATTTAACTTTAACAAAGCTGCACCTAAAGATTGACGTACAGGATAATACCAATAAGGAGGTTCCATATAGGGTAAATTATCCTGAAGTTCTACGGCGGTTTGATATTCAGAAATCATCTCCTCATTTTTATCTTTTAAGTCTGCTATTTTTGCCACTAATAAATGATTAGCAATTGAAATTAAATTTGTAGCAGGAAAATTTGCACTTTCCAAACCACTAAATTGTGAATTTTGCAATAAGTCGTTGATTTTTTGATACTCAAATTGAGCATTTTCTAAATTTCCCTGACCAACCCATGCCATACCTCTTGCATAATGCCACATTGCCATTGTATAGGGTAACTTATTTGATGGTTGAGATTCGGTAAGAATTTCATCCCACTTACTAAATTGCACTAAGGAAAAATAGGGAGTGGGGAGAAACATTTCAGTCAAAGGAAACTGCTGAACTTCTTGAAGAGAAACTTTACCTACTAACTTTCTAGCAGCATTAATTGCATCTTTGCTACGTCCTTCCATACTAGCTGCTGACCAGAAAAAATGAATAATGTGAGGATAATAAAGTGCTGAATATAATCCTTTTTGTTGAGAAGTCGCCAGAAATTTCTCATCTACTTTCATGGCATTTTGATTAGTAGTAGCTGCATCATGGTAACGACCAATTCTGAGATAAATATGAGATGGCATATGTACTAAATGACCAGCAGCAGGAACTAAATTACGGAGAATATATGCTGGTTTTTCTGCTTTTTCTGGATATGGAGAAGCTTCAATGGCATGAATATAATAATGTATTGCTCCTGGATGATTTGGATTTTTTTCTAATACAAACTCTAATGTTTTAACAACTTCATTCGTTAAAGGTTGAGGTTCACCATTTTCTTTCCAGTAATTCCAAGGCATTACATCCATTAAAGATTCAGCAAATAGAGTTGCTGCATCTAAATCATTAGGATATTGTTTTGAAAGTTCTCTCATGGCATTAGCATAAGCCATGTCTAAAGATTTACGATTTTCTAAATTTTGAGCAGAATATCTTTGAGATAAAGCCTTAATATAGGCTTGTTCTATGAGAGTAGTTTTAGGAGAAAGTTTCTCAGCTTTTTGGATAGCTTGATAAGCAGTAGGAATAGATTCTTGATTCATTGGTGCATTAATATTAGGACCTTGTGATAAAGCAATACCCCAATAACACATTGCACAATTAGAATCTAGTTTGGTTGCTTGTTGAAAAGAACGTTTAGCTTCAGCATGGTTGAAGCCAAAAATAAAGGTTAAACCTTGGTCGAAGTAACGTTGAGCTTGAGGAGAATTTGTTGTAATTTTATGATGGATATTTCCTAAGTTTTTCCATAGAGGAACTGCACTATTTAATTGATTTTGGTTTTTCTCAATAGCTGACCAAGAAGGATTTAAAGTAAGTCCAATATAAATGGAAGTTGTGAGACAGACAGAGAGAAGAAAAATAAAATTTTTCTTTGTTTTGATATTCATAGTATGGTTGTTAATGATGGAATAAAGTGTCAGCTTTTGCTCGATTTTTTGGTAAGCATTCAGCTCTTAGAAATCATCTAGCCTCTTACAGAGGAACTGCATTATCAGCAAATAATGAATAATTTCTTTCTCAGGTTAAAGGAGCGTACTTTCGCAATGAATTTTAATACTCTCTCAATTTTTCAATTGCTTTTACCGAATAATTAATAATTATTAATTATTAATTAAATCATTTAGGTTAAAAGCCTCCCCTTGAAAGGGGAAAAAATTATTTTTTTTCCTTATTGGTCAATCCTCTCCCTTTTAGGCAGAGGTAATTATCCATTATCCATTATCCATTATCAATTAATGAACTCCTCCTCTTGTCAATAGCTGTTAACCTAGTTCCTACCCAGGAGGCTAGCTAATAGCTGATGGCTGAATTATTACATTTTTTGTATTGGTATTTTTGGCAATAACTTATTTGAAAAAATATTATGCTGAGGGCAAGTAGATG
>NZ_LGSU01001250.1 GCF_002260545.1 Hydrocoleum sp. CS-953
AAACCTCTAAGTTAATAACTATTAGTCAGAGTATACTTTTTAATCGACTATGCCCTATTTTTTAATTTCGGGCATAGCTTAAATAATAACATTGTAGGAACGTTGCAAGCAACGTCAATACTTATACCATTGCAACAATTTATAGTTGAGAAATAAGTTGATTATAATCTGAATGGGAACCTATCCAAAACCAGATAATAGTGTTGCTATCTTTAATGCCAACTGCTCGCCAATTTAAACCTATTCTGACAGAATAAATAGGTTGAACTGGATGGATTTTTTTAAATTGCAAACTGAGATTATATGGGTCTTTTTGCTAGAGTAGGTAGGTTTCCTTAGCAGTTTCTTGGATAGACTCAGGCAGTTTATTAAATGCTTTCCAAAATTTAGAGGTAGTTTGAGAGTTCATCAGAAGTTTAAAGGTTGAGTTTTACCTTGTTTAAACTCAGCGATCGCTTCATCGGCAAGTTGGGCGAGTTTGTCTTGAGAATTAGCAAAATTTTCTGCCCATCTTTTCTCGTCTTCTATTTCTGCTAGGATGAGATAAGCTATAGCTTCTTGTTGGTTTTCTGGTAGTTGAGATAGTTTAGTTAGTGCTTCTTCTATAACTTTAGTCATAGTTTTTTTCTGGTGATTATTTCTTATTAGTTTAGCGGATAAATAAAAATGAGACAAGAGCAAATTTAGGTTTTATTATCCTGAATTTTCAACTATTATATAAATTTTCAATCCTTTTTTAGCATCTATATCANTTTTCGGAAAATTTTTGTTTTATTATCCTGAATTTTCAACTATTATATAAATTTTCAATCCTTTTTTAGCATCTATATCAAACTTTAAAACAACTTCAGTTTCACTGAAAATTTATATACTTTACTTTCAAGGAAAGGATATGAGTATTTCCCTGTTGCTTGTTCCCTGTTGCTTGTTCCCTGTTGGCTGTGATTTGTTCCCTGTTGGCTGTGATTTGTTGATTGTTATCGGCTTTGTAGCCTTTAACGAATATCTACTGTCTTAAACTATATTTATTGCTATAGTTCTAGGTATGGGAAACGCTTGTCATACCATTAGGTATAGTTGCAAAAGTTGTCAACAATTATCTGTATATATAACTATGAATAATCAGAAGATGGGCTATCTTTATGTTGCGACAGGAGACAAATATATTAAAGAAGCAATTGTCTCTGTTACAAGCCTAAAAAAAATCAATGAAAGCGCTCATATTACTTTGGTAACTGATAAAAACATTAATAATTCGCTTTTTGATAAAATCATTATTCGCCCCGTAGATATTAAACATTATAAGGAGGGATTGTTGTATAAAGTAAGGCATATTTATCATGACTCTCCTTATGAAAAAACTTTGTTTGTTGATACAGATACATATTTTTGTGATGATTGTCAAGAAATATTTGAAACTCTAGATTTTTTTGACGTAGCTGTTGCTCCAGACCCCACAGATCCTAATAAAGCAAAATCGCCTCAAACTAACAAAGTATTGGCTGCTTGTGAAGTATATAATACGGGAGTTATTCTGTTTAAAAAAAGTGCAAATAATGAGTTTTTTTTTCAAAGATGGTTAGAGATATATGAATCAAAAATTATTAATAAAACTGTAGGAAAGGAAAACGATCAAACTTCTTTTATAGAAGCTTGGTTAGAATCTAATTGTAAAATGTATGTTCTATCTCATGCTTGGAATGCAAGGACTCCTTTCTTTTTTACTTTGAAGGATTCTGTAAAAATTATCCATGGTAGACATAGCAATCATGAGATTATCAAAAACGAACTGAATAAACTACCAGGAAAACAGCATCGATGCTGGCAGCCAATAAAAAATAGATGTATTAAGAAGAAACAGGGATGGGAATATCAATTTAAAACTACTGGTAAGAAAATAAAAGATTATGTGTTAACGGGACTTAGACAAAAACTGAGTCAAAAATGGCTTTAAAATCTGTTACCTGTTCCCTTTAGCCGTTAGATCAGAGATCAACATAATTAACTGATTGGGACTTACTCAGCAACCCTACAGTCATGCTAGGTTATAAGAAAAATTTTTGCGTAAGTTCTGTCAGTCTAAAATTACACCACTAGAAACCCGGTTTCTTCAAGAAACCGGGTTTTGAAACTGATAGACTACTTCACAACCAACGTTGTCGTCGCCGATCGCCCAAATTCTTCGGGCGCATATTGTAGTCGTGCTTCTGCTCCAGGCCAGATAAATGTTCCGGGAGTGACAGACCTGACTAAATAGTGNTATAAGAAAAATTTTTGCGTAAGTTCTGTCAGTCTAAAATTACACCACTAGAAACCCGGTTTCTTCAAGAAACCGGGTTTTGAAACTGATAGACTACTTCACAACCAACGTTGTCGTCGCCGATCGCCCAAATTCTTCGGGCGCATATTGTAGTCGTGCTTCTGCTCCAGGCCAGATAAATGTTCCGGGAGTGACAGACCTGACTAAATAGTGTAATGTATACACTCCTGGGTTTAAACGGTCTGCATAAGCTTCAACTCGATCGCGATATATCTGTTGATATCCTATTTGCCAACTATCAGCTTTTGCTTTAACAGCGGAAGTGGCAGTTTGGAAACTGGTGTCAACTGCTTCTAAACCTGCTGGAAGTGGGTCGCTTATTACTACATGATCTACGGGGCGGTCTGTAATAATTTCGATTCCTATATCAAAGACTTGCCCTGCACTGACATCTAATGTTGATGGCACTTCAGATAGATCCATTCGTTGCAAGACGGACGTTTCATGCAACGTCCCTACGGCACGAATTTCCCGCGCTACTCGCAAACCGTTATATCTTCCTGGTTGGTTTCCTGGGAGGCGATAACTGTATTCAACTAAATAGTGCAGTTTGCCGTCTCCTGATTTTTCCAAGACTAAATCTGATTCACCTTTTGGCAAACTATCGATTGCTACATTCAAAGATAGATTCGGATTTTCATAACCTTGAAAACGAGCTGCATCTAATTGTTTGCCAGATAATTTAGCGGTTGTTACAAAGTCTGGTGGAGCGGGTTGGGTATTGCTGTAAGAAGCCAACGCCGTCAATGCTTCGGCATTATCATAAGTTGTGCGCCAGGTGCCGTCGCGCCGTAAGTTAAGCAGACTTTGTAATAGTCGGTCTATTACTTCTGGTTTGGCGTCGCGGGTAATAAATAGTCGCAATGCTTGAGACTGAGCTGCCGTAGTCGAATTTATCCATCCCCAGGTTTGCGGTAAATTTAATGTGGCACTACGCCCGGTTTCATAGACGCTTTCCTGAATTTCGTTAAACATTTCCTCTGACTGTTGGCGCCATTCGGGAAAGGTGGAGAGGTAGCGCGCTAGTTTAATTTGGTCTAACTGCGACAGTTTTTCCCGTTGTTGATAAATATCTGATAGGAAGCTATTCCTGGTGTCGCCTAATTCCGACAACGCCATCAACGCATCTAAGCGGAATTGATTTCGACAAAGTTGTTCGTTGCAATAATCATATTTACCTGGGTCTGCTAATAAGTCGTTTAAGTAACTCCGCAGACGGTTTAACATTGACTCATCTACTAAATTTGGGAATGCTTTTTTTGCTTGAGCGATCGCCTCGGCAGCGTAAGGAGTCAAATAAGGATTAGAATCTTCTCGCCCTGGATAATAAGCAAAACCACCGTCTGGCAGTTGCAATGTTTCTAATTTTTCTAATGCTAATCTTGCTTGTTGTTTCGGGTTGAAATCTACAAATGCTTGGTTGTATTTTTTACCTAATATTTGTAGGTTGGAGGCGATCGCTAACTTACTTGCGAGAGTTTCGAGAAATGGTAAGTGGTCTTTTTTCAACACTGCCTTTGCTGGAGCAGTAATTTCTGGTATCAGGGTACTCGCCAGAGAAATTTCCAGACCTCCCACATCTGGCATCACATTTTCGGTAATATTTAGAGGAATTTGCACTTGAGTGTCAGTTGTACCAGACTCCACCACACTTTCACTTGCTGCCAAAGACCGCACGGGTAAAGCAACTTGAAACCCATCAGTGTTGCGGTTATTCAGGTCGGTCGAAAATTGTACTTTTGCCTCACCTGGTTGTTTTGCCTCCATCTGGAAGCGGTAAGCATTGGTGCCGGAGTCTGCTCTGGTTTTGAAAGTTTCCGTAGTTTGGGAATTTTCGGCAAACAAAATATTCTGACTAACTTCCCCGTCTATTTTGAGACTGCCTTTTTTGCCAGTATTATTCGTAACTGCAACGCCACCCTCAAATTTATCGCCTATCCGAGCAAACTGAGGCAACACAGGATTTGACATTAAAGGTTGAGTCGTAATAAAAGTCGCTTCCCCATTGCCAAAATGTAAATCTCCATCCGTAGCAACGGTCATTACGCGCCAAGTTGTCAGATCGTCTGGCATCTTAAAACTTACCGTTGCTTTACCCCGTTCGTCCGTAATTACAGATCCATTGTAATAAGCTAAAGACTGAAAATCTTTGCGAATGCGAGTACCCGCAGCACCAGAGGATAAACCACCGCCGAAACCCCAACCTTTTCTTAGGGGTGATGCCATCTCTGCCATTGTTACTTCCTCGCGGTTATCGTTGAAACGGGTAGATATTGGTTGCTCCGCGTAGACAGTCTCAACTAAATCTGGTGGTCGATGACCGCTCAGTTGCAACACCGCTTCATTCACAACCATCACTGTAAACTGACCTTTAGTTGGTTCTCCTTGACTATTTTTTACTGTCAACTCCACATTTTCCATTGCCCCCGGTTGCACCTCCAGACGTTGGGGTTTGACTTCCACGTTTAAGTATTTGTCTGCCAAATTGATATTGAATGGAGTAAAGCCAACTTTCATCAAATCTTCGACGCTTCCAGGTTCCACATTTTCCAGTGGTTCACCTTGCCGTACTAATACCGCTTGCACCGCAGCATTGGGCAACATTTCCTCAGTCACTTGAAATTGAATTTCCGGTGCGCCACCTGTAACTTTTGTAATTTTTTCATAGAAAGGTTTGTCGCGAACGACGGCAAAATACAATTCTCCTTCTGGATAGGGCGACTGAATTAAAGCGGTGGCAGTTTCCCCTACTTGGTATGTGTCTTTGTCGAGTTTGATTTCTAGGCGTTTTTCGTTGCGACCTCCCCAATAAACTCGTTCTGTTCCGGTTGCCCAAATTTGTATATCGGTGGCAGTAATATTATCCTCAGCATTGGCAAAGTTGGCACGAATGCGATAACTACCTGATTCGGGGGCGGTGAGGTTGACGGTTTTGGGTTTGTTGTCGCTTCTGACTTTTTCCGTGGCAACGGTTTTATATTCCACCTGATATCTGGGGTTACGACTGCCAGCGACTACCTGAGTGACAGTGCTGTATTCNAAATTTGTATATCGGTGGCAGTAATATTATCCTCAGCATTGGCAAAGTTGGCACGAATGCGATAACTACCTGATTCGGGGGCGGTGAGGTTGACGGTTTTGGGTTTGTTGTCGCTTCTGACTTTTTCCGTGGCAACGGTTTTATATTCCACCTGATATCTGGGGTTACGACTGCCAGCGACTACCTGAGTGACAGTGCTGTATTCCATTTTTTGTAATTCCAGCAGAATATTTTCTCCAGAAACTGCTTTTCCTTCAGAATTAGTCACAATAAATTCTACCGGGAATTTTTGATTAGCTTCAGCAACAAATTTACTTTTTAAACCTATTAACTTCTCACTTGGTAGAGCGGTAAATGTTTGAGTGTCAGCTACAGAAAGATTAGATATATCTGTTACTTCTACATCTACTCGATAAGTCATTGGGTAGGGTAAATCTTTCCCGACTGTAAATATTTGATTATTCCCACCATTATTATCTAGCACTACATTTTTTTGCAGCACATTATTAGGAATAGTCGGTGCTTTTTCCGGCCAAAACCATCGACGACCAAAATCAAATTCTTGCCAATCTTTAGGAGTAAACTCTGTTTTTTGGCGAGTCACATAATATTTAGCTTTTGCTCCTTGAACTGGAGAACCAAACAAATAATTACTTTCAGCTTCCGCCCCAATTTCTTCAGCAAGAAAAGCAATTTCTTTATCAAGTTTCAGGTCTACCTTAAAATTAGGTGGTTTAAATTCAGCGACGCGAAATTGCCCATAAATTTCTACATCATTTTCTCCTTTCGCCTCCACATTGTAATAACCCAATGGCTGATTACTATCCAGAGGAATTTCTAGAGAAAAAGTACCAAATTCATTAGTCGTTTGAGTACCTAAATTTTTCTTATTACCATCTGGATTTTCTAGAGTAACTTGATAACCTGTACTTTTGGCTTGTTTCAAGTCACCATCTTCCAAATAATAAGCAGCTCCAGTCAACCAAACTTTTTCCCCTGGTTGATAAAGTTCTCTATCAGAAAAAATAGTACCTCGTGATTCAGGTTTTCCACTATCCCAACCAGAATAAATACCATAACCATAAGTACCACTATATTCTTTAGTACTAGCAAATGCCCAATCTCGATCTTCTTTGGCAATTACTAATAATGCCGGACCTTGAGAAAAACGCTGACCGTTCATACATTTTTGTAAATCTGTTTTACTCAAATTTAACAGACCAAATTCATTAGTTTTTCCCGTAGTACAAGCAGTAGGTTTAGGTTGAGATTTAGCATTTAATTGAGACTGATAAATCTCCACATCTGCCACAACTGGAGAACCATCATCCAGATGATTTACTTTAATAATTCCCGACTCTGGGAACCACTGAGCAAATACTCCTAAATTAGTTAGTTGTACTAATCCATAAAATGTTGGTTCCTGCCATTTTTCCTGACGGTTTTGTTGATAAGAATTTGTTCGTGCTTGAACTCCATAAGCTAACATTCCTGTCTGACTGCCGAGTTGTTCTCGCAGAGGAACTGCTGCTTCGGTAATTTGATTTTTTTCTCCAGAAACAGGGTAACTTTTCCACTGTGTAGTTACTGGCAATAAATTCTTCCTGTTTTTTCTAGGATAAGCTGATTCNTTCCTGTCTGACTGCCGAGTTGTTCTCGCAGAGGAACTGCTGCTTCGGTAATTTGATTTTTTTCTCCAGAAACAGGGTAACTTTTCCACTGTGTAGTTACTGGCAATAAATTCTTCCTGTTTTTTCTAGGATAAGCTGATTCTGTGTAAACTAAATCTGTTGGTTGTACAACTTTATAAGCTGCTTTATATTCCGAGTTTGGCAGATTTACTGTAGAAATATTCAGTTGTAAATTTTGACTAGATGGGAAAATATTTAACCCACCAGGCACAGAAATATCGGCGGATAAATCTCCTGTTTGATAATCTAATACTACTGCCTGATTCAATACTTGCCCAAATTTATCTTTGAGATTTGCACCGATAGTAATTTTATAATTTGTATCTGGTTCTAATAGCCAAGGATTGATACTAACAATATTATAGTTATCATAAGCTTGAATCAGATTTTTAGTCTCTTTTGGTTTTGGCTCAATAGTAATATTTTCGACTGCTGAACTAGGCACAACCCCATGATTAAATTCTAAACTAGGATTACCTTTAACAAATCTATCGCTTCCCTGGGAAAATTTGAGTTGGGAAAATTCAAAATTAGAGTAGGTTTCTACTTGACTAACAAAAGGTGTTTGACTAGGTAAATTACCTTTCAATGGCTGAATACCTGAGTCAAATTCTAGTCGATATTTAGTACCTTTTTCCAGAGTTACTTCAGGAGTAATCAGATAATTCCACTGACGCAAAGAAGAGTCAAATGCTTCTATGGGAGCTTGTTCTTCCTCATCAGTTTCTAATGTTTCTAAACTAACTGTAAAAGGTAAACTTTCTGTTTTACCATCGGGCAAAAGTTTTAATTTTTCTGTGATTGAATCTAAATCCAATTCCACATTTGAAGTAAATTTTAGAGTCGGATTTATATCAATCGGTTCTAACCTTCTATTTTTCTCTTTGCTAGTTGGTAAATTCGTGAGTTTGACTGGTTCAGTATTGAAAGTCCAGGCTAAATCTTCATCTAATTGATGATTGTTTAAGTCAGATAAACCAGCTTTTAAAGTAACTTTGACTCTAGTAGATTTAGGGAAAGATTCTGCTGGTTGAAATCCTACCATTTTCGGAGTCAAAAATCGGAATTGACCCGGTAATTCTGGGAAAATTTCAAACTGCTTTAATTTCTCCTGTTGTTCTGGAGAATCTAAAGTTTCCAAAGGAATTAAAGGCTCTTTAAACCGAATCCGAATTTGATTTAAAGAAGCTGCTTCTCCCGTCGGACTAATTTTTTCTATCCACTCCGGTACTGTTGGATTAACTATTAAATCTACCATTGGTAATTTTTCCTGTTGTGAGGTGGTATTAAAAATACCGCAGGCTCCTATTACAAATGTTAGGAAAAATCCTAATACAAAATGTTTCCAATATTTTCGGATCATATTTGTTGAATTTGACGAAAGTTTTTATCTACAATAAGTAGAGGTAGTTGTACTAAATAAAATAGACAAGTTTATCTATTTCTAATAAAGTATTATATCTCTAATAGTTAAAAGCGACAATCAATAATTTGTAAGATTTGGGGAAATAAAGCACCATAAGCAAC
>NZ_LGSU01001251.1 GCF_002260545.1 Hydrocoleum sp. CS-953
TGAAATCCACTTCTAGAGGATGGCCAAATCCCTTAGGTTGAGGTACTAAAGGCTTAAGTATTTCCCATTCTACATCACTCAGGTCACTTGAGTATGGTTGACGTTGAGGATTTGCGATCGCAGGTAGACGGCTCATTAGTCATAGTTTGGCTTAACTATAATTAATAGTAACACCATTATTCATTTGAAAAAACTTTCTTTAGATTCTCTTTATAAATCAGCTCTAATATCAAGCAAGAAAAAAACTTAAATTTCCTGTAAATATTTACGCTTGGGTTTACACAAACGATATAAACGGACATGATGTTAAATATACCTTTATTACCTTTAGTTTTCGATCAAAAAGCTGTTGTGGGTAGTGTAGTTGGTGGACGGCGTTTTATGACAGAAATGTTGGAGTTTGCAGCCATTCATCAGATTAAGCCAATGATTGAAACTATGCCTATTTCTCAAATTAATGAAGCAATGGATAAGGTCTTAGTAAATAAGGCTCGTTATCGGAATTGTTTTAACTTCTGAATAGAAAAGATTTATCAAATTTCTATATGGTGTCATATATGATCCGGGTAATTAGTTATCGTATTGCTTAGGAGTCAGGAGTCAGGAGTCAGAATTCATAATTCAGGAGAAAGAAACAATTTGAATAGTATGAATTTTTCAATTTAGTATTCAATAGAAAACCTGTATTAAGAGGAAGTAATTTTACGATTACTATATANCAGGAGTCGTAGGGGCGTTTCATGTCGCGCAGCGAAACGGCCGTTAGCTTCGCATAACTATCGTTAACGCCCGTACAGGAGGGAAGAGGGAAGAGGGGATAAAAAAAGTATATGCATGAGAAAGTTTTTTTGGTCGCGTAAGCGGAACGGAGTTCTATCACGCTCTTATCCGGACATGATATAACCGGATTTTATATCAAACAGTAGGGACGTTCTATGGAGCGTCCCTACATGATTTTTCAAATTAAAAGCTAACTGCTAAAAGATTTTTAATGACCTATCCCTACATACTGAAAACCAGCAGCTTCTAACTCTTTGCGATCGCAGAAATTACGACCATCAACAAACAAATTATGCTCCATCGACTTTGCCATCTTGCCATAGTCTAATTTCTCAAACTGTTTCCAGTCTGTCACCAACACCAAAGCATCACAACCATCAGCAAGTCTTTCAGGGTCAGTCTCAACTACTACACCTGTTAAACCATGACGCATACCAGACTGAGAAATGATTGGGTCATAAGCTTTCACCTTAGCACCCAACCTGTTCAACTCTTGAATCAAATCTAGAGAAGGTGCATCCCGCATATCATCAGTATCAGGCTTAAACGTCAAACCTAATAACCCAATAGTTTTACCCTTAAGAATTTTCAAAGACTGCTGCAACTTGTCCACCGCTATCATCCGTTGATGCTTATTCACCTCAACTGCTGCTTTTAATAAGTTTGCTTGACAACCATAGTCATCGGCAGTAGGAACTAAAGAAGAAACATCTTCCGTGAATCAGGTGCCACCCCAACCAATTCCAGCTTGTAAAAACTTATGACCAATGCGAGAGTCAAGCCCAATGCCCTTAGCNCACCCAACCTGTTCAACTCTTGAATCAAATCTAGAGAAGGTGCATCCCGCATATCATCAGTATCAGGCTTAAACGTCAAACCTAATAACCCAATAGTTTTACCCTTAAGAATTTTCAAAGACTGCTGCAACTTGTCCACCGCTATCATCCGTTGATGCTTATTCACCTCAACTGCTGCTTTTAATAAGTTTGCTTGACAACCATAGTCATCAGCAGTATGAACTAAAGCAGAAACATCTTTCGGGAAACAGGAGCCACCCCAACCAATACCAGCTTGTAAAAACTTATTACCAATGCGAGAGTCTAACCCAATACCCTTAGCAACCTGAACTACATCTGCACCCACGCGATCGCAAATATTAGCAACCTCATTCACAAAACTAATCTTAGTTGCTAAGAAAGAATTAGCAGCATATTTAATCATCTCTGCCGAGTTCAAATCTGTAATTACCACTGGCACTGGTGGTAGAGACTGGTCGTCACCATACTTGCGTTCGACTAAAGGTGCATAAAGCTCCTGCATCATATCTAACGCCTTTTGACTATTACTTCCCAACACAATTCTGTCTGGGTTAAAAGTATCAAAGATGGCAGAACCTTCACGCAAAAACTCTGGGTTACTAACTACATCAAATTCTGCTTCAATATCTGTACCAGTTCCCCCTTCTTCTTTTTTACGTTCCTCAACCCCATCTAAAACGATCCTCCGTACCCAGTCACCAGATCCAATAGGTACAGTTGATTTATTAACAATCACTTTGTAACCTGTAGTCAAATGAGCGCCTATACCCTTTGCCACCGCTTCCACATAACGAGTATCACTTTCCCCTGTAGGTAGTGGAGGAGTACCAACAGCGATAAATAAAATATCACCATGATTGACTCCTGCTTTTAAGTCAGATGTAAACTCTAGCAACCCGTCTTTAGTGCTACTTTGCATTAGTTCAGACAAACCCGGTTCGTAAATTGGAGACTGTCCTGATTTTAACAACTTGACTTTTTCTTCGTTATTATCTATGCAAATAACATGATGTCCTGTATGAGAAAGACAAACTCCTGTAACTAAGCCAACGTAACCAGTACCAATAACGCAAACACGCATATTTATATCCTCAAAATTTTTAACACAAAAATGGATAATTAATAATTAATCCCTAGAGGTTTAAAGCCTCTCCTTATCAATGGATAATTGATAATTAATTCATTATCTAGACAGTGTAAAGTTATAGGAATAACTATTGCTAGCTAAGACTTTCAGTTATCTAAAGGTTAGAAACTTTACTATTCAGAAATTTAGGTGCTGTAAGCATTTTCCAGTAGGACTTTCAGTCTTAAAAGCAATCATTTTCTTAGAATAACTTTGTACTCTCCAATCATTATCAATTAATAAATAATTATCCATTATTCATTATCCATTATCAATTCATTAGATTTCCGTACTTGATTCAATCCTCTTCACCAATGGATAATTAGATATAGTTTTCATTATCCATTATTCATTGCACCGCTCAACTAAACTCAAACTTACTCAAAAATCTGAAAACTTAGTTGTTCGTAGTGGATCGATCGCTACAGGGTTAAACGGCAAACCCTTTATTCCTTGGTCAAAGACATCAGGAATTACTTTTTTAATTATATTCAATGACCCATTTACATCTGCATTTAATGATTTATTTTCCCTGGTTTTATATAACCCTCTTGTTACTCTTTTTCCACTAAATTCTGGTTTTTTCTCTCCATATTTTGGTAAATTATCCCTATCTAAACAGCTTGATTGAGATGTATAAGATTCTTCTGTAATTATTACTTTTATTCCTCTTAGTTGGGCTTTATATTTTAACATCTCTATCAACCTATAATGAGGGATGTTCACAAATTGTTGATTGTTCTTTTTTCCTAATTTTATTTCTTGTTTCCAGGTCTGGTTATGCCCGATAATTAAGATTCCTATTTCATGCTTAATGCACCAATCTATTACTCTTTTACTGGCTGTATGGAGATAATTTTCTACTCGACAATTTCGTTTGTGAGTTAATTTTTTTAACTTCCGAGAATGGCTTTGATTGTGGTTATTTTTTAATTCAGATTGTAAATAAGACCGCTGTTTATTATAAAAGGTATTTATTGCTTTTAATGGTCTGCCTTTAATCAAAAGAGGTGCTATTCCTGTTTGATTTGTCGTTACAGCCATTAAGTTATTTACTCCTAAATCTACTCCTGCTACTTGTTGATTTTTTGTAGTTTCCTCCGATTTTTCATAGACTATTTCTATTATGTAACAGCTACTTTTGGGAACGATTCTTGCCTCTCTTATTTCTATCTGTGAAGTGGGAATTTTTATTTGACTCATCGACAGATGACAAATTCCTTTTGTTAAGGCTTTTTTGTAAATTGATTCATCTGGATAGGGCAGAATGTTTCGGCATGCATGTCTTATGTTTATATTTGGGAATTTTCGGTTTTCCTAAAAATTTATTTGGCTGTTTTTTCCACTCTTTTAAAGCTGAAAAATAACCAGTCCAACTTTGATCTAATCTTCTAATAATTTGCTTACTTACCTTGGTAGGTAAAGCTTGATAATCGGAACTTTTAGATACCAGGTGATACAGTTCAGTAAAATTTAATTTCTTTTGATATTTAAAGAAATATTGACGATAATAGTAGTTGGCTAAATTAAACAGATTTTTAGACAAAAAAGCCTTGTGGTCAATTTCAGACCAAAAAGGATGATTTTTAGTGATGACATGACGTTCAACTAGCTTCATACCTTAATTGTAGCTGATAGGGACTCAATGGCACAGAGAACTGAACAAACTTACTCATTTTAGTTTTATAGCTTAGATTTATGAGTAAGATTGAGGAACTTTATACAAGTTTTCGCTTTCTGTATTTACCCCCAACAAATATCAATGATCACCCAATACATTTTCTACCCACTGCTTTTCCATCTCAGACAAAAGAGGCGGGGACTATATATCTATTTAATCTAAAACAAACTTAACTTTGTGAAGAGAATCTCAGAAGTAGATTTTGATATAAGGAAGGTATCAAGAATTTTATATAAAAAGATGAAACTAGAAATACCTCAACAGGATGCTTCTACTATTCGTATAGAAAGAATTGAGCGATCGCTCCAAGCAATACAAAAACTATGGTCAGAAGCGATCGCCCTGGAAATACAAGAAGCCGAAAACCTAGAAAAAATTTATCCCAATAACTGCAAAAGTGCCCAAAACCTGATTCATTACTTAGCAGTACGTCGCCATGATATCCGAGATTTACAATATGACCTTAGTATCTTGGGGTTAAGTTCCCTCGGTCGGATGGAAGCTCATGTTATGGCCTCACTTCATGCAGTTTTAGAGGCACTCCATAGAATAGATAATCGTTCCATTCCATCAGAGCTACAAGCAGAATTATCTATAACCCACGAATTAGGAAACGCCATTCTCACAGAACATACTCTGGAGATATTAGGACCTAAACCAGAACTTAGAAATGCTCGTATCATGGTGACAATGCCAAGTGCAGCTGCTGATGACCCTCAGATAATTCATAAACTATTAGCCAAAGATATGAATATCATGCGGATTAACTGTGCCCATGATAACCAGGAAGTATGGACAAAAATGATTCAACATTTGCGCCAAGCGGAAAAAGATTTAGGGAAGTCATGTCGCATTTCCTTTGACTTGGCAGGTCCAAAATTAAGAACTGGCAAAATTGAAGGTAAACATTTTTCCCTTTCTCAAGGAGATACTTTGGTAGTGAAACAGGGTGATATTCTCAGTAAACCATCTAGTAAAAATAAACCTGCAAGAGTAGGATGTGATATGCCAGAAGTTTTCCGAGATGTGCGAATTGGGGAAAGAGTTTTCTTTGATGATGGTGTTATTGCTGGAGTAATTCGCCATGTCGAAGCAGAGGAATTTCATGTAGAAATTAATTCTGCGAAGGATGGTAAAGCTAAACTTAAGAGTGAAAAGGGTATTAACTTGCCAGATACAGATTTGAAATTGCCAGCATTGACAAAAAAGGATTTGCAAGATTTAGAATTTGTTGCCCAACATGGCGATATGGTAGCTATTTCTTTTGTGCAGCATCCTACAGATATTGAGCAGTTAATTGGAGAGTTGGAAAAACTCAACACTGGGGAATTAGGAATTATTCTGAAAATTGAGAATCAAAAAGCTTTTAATCAACTGCCAAGATTATTGTTAACTGCTTTACGTCATCCACGGATAGCAGTTATGGTGGCGCGGGGTGACTTGGGTGTGGAGGTTGGGTTTGAACGTTTGTCGGAAGTGCAGGAAGAAATATTGTGGTTATGTGAAGCTGCTCATGTACCTGTGATTTGGGCAACTCAGGTTTTGGAGTCTTTGGCAAAAGGTGGTATGGCTTCTCGTGCAGAGGTTACGGATGCAGCAATGGGTAGTCGAGCAGAATGTGTGATGTTGAATAAGGGGCCATATATTGATAAGGCGATGCAATTTTTGTGTGATGTATTGCAGCGGATGCAGGCACATCATCAGAAGAAAATGGTAATGTTACGGCAGTTGAATGTTTCTAAGTTTTGAGGAAGGAAGTCGAGAAAAGGAGGGGATGGGGGAATATATATATAGGAGGAGAAGGTTTTTATTGTGGTTAATGAAGGGAAGGTGTATTGGAAGGCAGAAGAAAATAAGCGTCAAAAGTTAAAGGTAAGATTTGTTTGAATGCTTTGTAACTTTAGCAATTACCTCCTCCCCTCATCAAGTCAAAATTTAGTAATCTCAAAAGATNGTTTTTATTGTGGTTAATGAAGGGAAGGTGTATTGGAAGGCAGAAGAAAATAAGCGTCAAAAGTTAAAGGTAAGATTTGTTTGAATGCTTTGTAACTTTAGCAATTACCTCCTCCCCTCATCAAGTCAAAATTTAGTAATCTCAAAAGATTAAGAAGTAATTCTTGTCAGTAGTTTCCGGAAAGATGAGAATGGTAGGTGGAAATTGCATAAGTAATTCTTGTGGGTATTACGGAAAGAAAAAAATGGAACCAATCTTAAACAAAAAGCAAAGCAATTTTTCTAACTCAACCAATCAAAACTCTACTCAACCAACTACAAAACAAGCGGGTAAGCAAAACAGGGAGATGTTTGTTTGTTTGGATGACAATGAACTGGAGAAAGTGACGGGTGGGTGTGGATATGTTGGAGTTGTTTTTCTAGACAGTGATAGGGTTTAGACGCAGACGAGTCCTGCGCAGACGAGTCCTGTAGATGTAGATGTGCAAGTTACACTCCCTATCCCTAAGCCTACCATAAAGATTAAGAAGTAATTCTTGTCGGTAGTTTCCGGAAAAATGAGAATGATAGGTGGAAATTGCATAAGTAATTCTTGTTGGTATTACGGAAAGAAAAAAATGGAACCAATCTCAAACAAAAAGCAAAGCAATTTTCCTAACTCAACCAATCAAAACTCTACTCAACCAACTACAAAACAAGCGGGTAAGCAAAACAACGAGATGTTTGTTTGTTTGGATGACAACGAACTGGAGAAAGTGACGGGTGGGGCTTCGGGTGCGGCCTCGTTGGCTGGATATGCAGGTGTAGTCTATCTTGACGGGGACTAAACCTAACCAACCAAAATCCTCAATATCCTTCTCCCTTATCCATTCAGGAAACACCAAAGTTTATCATAGATTAGAACTTAAAATATCTAAAATCTTTCTCCTCTACCCAAAGCGCTCTATTAGCTTACACAAATTAATCGACAACCTGTGCTAGTTCTTAGTTTTCCGATAATTGGCACAAGGAGTATTTTTTCTTGGAGCGCTTTTCCCCCCTAAATGTGAAGAATAATCCCCTAGAAGTTTACCATCCCAATGACACTTTCTGGGGGTTTTTTGTTTAGACTTAATACTTGGGAGAAAGTCCTTTGTATAGCAATCGAAGCAAAGGTTAGGACATTTATAAATTCTCAAACTTAGTCATAGATTATTTTTGACTTTTGTATGAGTGACTTTTGCCTTGTAGGTAGCGCTATATTTCTGAGTAAATTTTTCCAGAGTATTACTCAACTGCAAACAAACCGGATGCCATAAAATTTAAACTCGCGATTATTACATTGAGTAGTAATCTAATTAAGAATATCCAGCTTTAAAGTTTCAAGGTTTTCTGGGCATTTTTTTTAGTTACTAATTTACCACCTAAAATCAAGATAGTTTATTAATTTACCACTTCAAATTAAAGATAGTTTATTCTTCATCATCAAACACAGGCGGCCAAAGTTCAACAATAGATAATTCCCACTCCCCAAATATTTCAGGAATAGTCAACTTATCTCCATTTCTCAACTCAATTTCTTCAGCATTGGAGCGATAAACAACAACTATTTCCTCGTCTGGATCTATCAAAATTCCTACTTGCACTCCTAATTCTAAATACTTCTTTATTTTCTCTTTTAAAGGTTTTATTCTATCAACTTTGAGATTTAATTTCTACTACTAAGTCTGGCACTAATTCCCCAAAATAACGAATACTTTTTTTGAGAGGTTAGGCACGAACAAAAGAAACATCAGGAACTTTAAGATTAGTATCAGGAAGAATAAAAGCACCACTAGAATCAAACAAACGTCCCAGACGACGTGGATAAACCCAATTACCTAATAACCTAATTAACTCAACACCAACTTCACGATAACTAATATCTTTCCTTCGTCTAATTCTAGTTGATAATCTAAACCTGCTTGATTAAGATTACCTTGCAATATTTCCAAGTCTTTAACTGTGAGATTTGACATATAATTTTATCTGAATTCAATAATTTTTCGGCAAATTTTGAACTATCTAGAGTAATGATAAATCTTGCCTTCTTGTCCTACCCTACATATATAGTAATTATAAATATATCCTAACATTTTATCATAGGGTTTTAGTCTCCAAATCATGTTTTAGCTTGGGTTTGGAGACCAAACCCCTACAGTTCTTTTTCACACCAAATCATTGAGGATTACTATACTCTACCAATAATTATAATTATGA
>NZ_LGSU01001252.1 GCF_002260545.1 Hydrocoleum sp. CS-953
AGTGAAGCGTAACGCACCGCAGGACGGCACAAATCAAGGGTGCGTTACGGCGCAACATGAGATTTGACAGATAAATCATAGTTTTTTGTAAGCGCCTAACGCACCCTACTAGACCTACTACTGTAGGGGTTTGGTGACCAAACCCCTACGATAGTTGTTCTAAAGCCAGTAGGCTGTATTTGTCCAACTTATTTTTACATGATGCCTTAGTTGGAGAAAAACTCCGTTATACCCTTAGGTTGAGACTGTACCAAGTATTGGCTCCACTGACACCAGGATAAACCCTGGTATAATATGTACCCGGGCTTAAGTTCCGAGTGATGGTATCAGTAGCCGTACCACCCCGTATTGAACTGGCGATGACACCGCCACTGCTATTNCCCTTAGGTTGAGACTGTACCAAGTATTGGCTCCACTGACACCAGGATAAACCCTGGTATAATATGTACCCGGGCTTAAGTTCCGAGTGATGGTATCAGTAGCCGTACCACCCCGTATTGAACTGGCGATGACACCGCCACTGCTATTGAGCAATTGTACGTCCGCATCTTCAGCTAAACCGGTGAGCTGGAGATTGAAGTTCTTTGGCTCAGTTATATTAAAGCGGTAATAGTCGCGGAGGTCTGTTGTGCCAACAAAGTCCTGGAAATTGCGATTACCAACGAGTCGTCCTATATTGCGAGCCGCAAAGCGGGTATTACCGGCTGAATCAGCGTCTAGCCGGAGATTGTAGGTAGTATTGGCTCCACCAACACTATAAACCCTGGCCTGATAAGTACCCGGGACTAAGTTCCGAGTAATGGTATCAGTAGCCGTACCACCCCGTATTGAANTTGCGAGCCGCAAAGCGGGTATTACCGGCTGAATCAGCGTCTAGCCGGAGATTGTAGGTAGTATTGGCTCCACCAACACTATAAACCCTGGCCTGATAAGTACCCGGGACTAAGTTCCGAGTAATGGTATCAGTAGCCGTACCACCCCGTATTGAACTGGCGATCACACCGCCATTGCTATTGAGCAACTGTAAGTCCGCATCTGCACTTAAACCGTTGAGGGTTAAACCCAAGCGACTTGGCTGAGTGAGCGTAAAGTCGTAAAAGTCGTTGCGGTCTGTTGTGCCGACAAAGTCTTGGTAATGGCGACTACCCCCCCTGAAATCTCCTATCTGGCGATGGGGGCCTGGAGTCCCAGCTGCATCAGCCTCTAGCCGGAGATTATAGTTAGTATTGGCTCCACTGACACCAGGATAAACCCTGGCGTAATATGTACCTTCGCCTACGGTCCAATTAATGGTCTCAGTAGCCGTACCACCCCGTCTTGAACTGGTGATGACAGTGCCACTGCTATCGAATAACTGTAAGTCCGCATCTGCACTTAAACCGTTGAGGGTGAGACTCAAGCGGTTTAGCCCATTTACATTAAAGTAGTAAGTGTCGTTGGGGTCTGTTGTGCCTACAAAGTCCTGGAAATTGCGAGGACCAATGATTTGTCCTATATAGGGAGCCGCGGAGAAGGTATTGCCAGCTTGATCGGCTTCCAGCNACTCAAGCGGTTTAGCCCATTTACATTAAAGTAGTAAGTGTCGTTGGGGTCTGTTGTGCCTACAAAGTCCTGGAAATTGCGAGGACCAATGATTTGTCCTATATAGGGAGCCGCGGAGAAGGTATTGCCAGCTTGATCGGCTTCCAGCTGCAGATTGTAGTTAGTATTAGCTCCACCATGACGATAAACCCTGGCCACATAATTACCAGTGCCTAAGTTGCGAGTGATGCTATCAGGTAGGGTACCACCTCGTGTGGAACTGGTGATGAAACTCAAACTGCCATTGGCATTACGACGATACAACCGTAAGTCTGCATCTGCCCTTAAACCGTTGAGGGTTAGATTCACGCGGTTTGTCTCACTCAGGCTAAAGCGATAATCGTCGGTGGGGTCTGTTGAACCGACAAAGTCTTGGAAATTGCGACGACCATGGAGGGTGCCGATATTACGATGTACCCATGGAGGTCCAGCTTGATCGGCTTCTAGACGGAGATTGTAGTTAGTATTGGCTGTACCGTGACGATAAACCCTGGCCACATAATTACCAGTGCNAGGTCCAGCTTGATCGGCTTCTAGACGGAGATTGTAGTTAGTATTGGCTGTACCGTGACGATAAACCCTGGCCACATAATTACCAGTGCTTAAGTTGCGAGTGATGCTATCAGGTAGGGTACCACCTCGTGTGGAACTGGCTATTGATGTCAAACTGCCATTGGCATTACGACGATACAACCGTAAGTCCGCATCTGCCCTTAAACCGTTGAGGGTAAGATTCAAGCGGTTTGGCTCACTCAGATTAAAGCGATAATCGTCGGTGGTGTCTGTTGAACCGACAAAGTCTTGGAAATTGCGACGACCATGGAGCGTTCCTATATTACGAGGTAGGCCGGGAGTTCCAGCTTGATCGGCTTCTAGCTGCAGATTGTAGTTAGTATTGGCTGTACCGTAACGATAAACCCTGGCCACATAATTACCAGTGCCTAAGTAGCGAGTGATGCTATCAGGTGTGGTACCACTATTTGTGGAACTGGCTATTAGTGGTCCCAAACTGCCATTAGAATTACGACGATACAACCGTAAGTCCGCATCTGCCCNACGATAAACCCTGGCCACATAATTACCAGTGCCTAAGTAGCGAGTGATGCTATCAGGTGTGGTACCACTATTTGTGGAACTGGCTATTAGTGGTCCCAAACTGCCATTAGAATTACGACGATACAACCGTAAGTCCGCATCTGCCCTTAAACCGTTGAGGGTGAGATTCACACGGTTTGGCTCACTCAGATTAAAGCGGTAATAGTCGATGGGGTCTGTTGTGCCGACAAAGCCTGGGAAATTGCGACGACCATGGAGCGTTCCTATATTACGAGCCGTGGATGGAGTATTGTCCCGTTGATTATTTGGCCTTTGAGTTCTAGAAGAATCCTCATTTACATCTTCCTCATTTCCATCTTCCTCATCTCCGGGAACTTGTTCTGTCTCTGCTACAAGCTCTTCCTCTGTTGCAAACTCTTCATCTGCTGCAAGCTCTTCATCTGCTGCAAGCTCTTCATCTGCTGCAAGCTCTTCATCTGCTGCAAGCTCTTCATCTACAGTCTCTTCCTCTACAGTCTCTTCATCTGCAGGCGCTTCATCTTCAGTCTTTTCCTCTACAATCTCTTCATCTGCAGGCTCTTCCTCTACAGGCTCTTCCTCTTCAGTCTCTTCCTCTATAGGCGCAGGCTCTTCATCTACAGTCTCTTCCTCTACTGCAGGCTCTTCCTCTTCAGTCTCTTCCTCTATAGGCGCTTCCTCTGCAGTCTCTTCCTGTTCATCTACAGTCTCTTGCTCTGCAGCCGCTTCCTCTACAGGCGCTTCCTCTTCAGTCTCTTCCTCTACAGCCGCTTCCTCTACAGGCGCTTCCTCTTCAGTCTCTTCCTCTACTTCAGAATCATCGGCATCATCGAGATCATCGTTGGTCAAAATATCAGTATCTTCACTAAGGGGAACTTCCTGGGGCAAAATGTCAGGCTCTTCGGGAACTTGCTCTACCTCATCCTCTTCGGGAATTGTAACTGCATTTTCAGCTAGATTTTCCTCCTCACCAGTCAAGGGGTCTGCTGTACCAACAGAAACCCCCACGGTTTCTTCAGTCTCGACAGCCTGCAAAAACTCGGCAGGTTCTTGGGCAATGGCAATATTTATGCTATCTTCTATGCTATCTTCAAGAGTTAATATCGGTACTTCCTCTGTCCTAAGAATGTCTGCGTCTGCGCTACCACTGGCAAACCTTAACTCCTGAGTTTCTCCTGTCTCCGCGACGAAGGGTAGCATAAGATTGGTAGATGTTTGCCCAACATCGTTCAAATTAAAAAACTCGTCAGACATAACTTCCTCCCTGATTTCAAGATAAAAAGTTATAAAAATTCCTGTTACATTCGGTGGCGTCACCTCAATGACAAACCCAATCTCTGGGTATCGATAAATTTATCTTTTATAATTTAGCCAGCTATTTATCGGAAAGATGCCATCTTAGGGCATCGTTAACTTTCCCATTTAATACTACAGTGTCACTATCATCCTAAGGCCACAACTGCTGTGATTCCTAGTTATTCAACTCTTGTCCGCACACCCGTATTTTTACTTATATAGTTAGTCTACTCAATATTTGGGAAAATGGTAACAATTAATACAAATCTTTACCATCAAATTAATTTTTGTAATACCAATTCTCAAAATTAGTGCTATGCTTGGAATGCAAGCTGACAAAAATCACCTTCATTCATAACAGAAGTTACTAAATACCATTTCTATTTAAGAAAGAGTCAGAAGACGGCTCCCTTCTTCCTATGCTCTAATTAAACGCTATATTAATTTTGTACAGGTAATCTTTGTCCCTGATAAATGTTGTGAGGAAATGTGAAAATAATAGGTAATTTTCTCATTGTCCTTAACCCATACTTTAATGTAGATGACTGTGCATCAGTCCCTATTATCGAAAGTCCATTGTATAAACCCCCATTGTCCAAATCCAATCCAGGCATGGGGCAATAAATTCTGTCAAAGTTGTGGAACCCCACTCCTACTAAACGATCGCTACATTCCCCTAAAAAAAATAAGTACAGGTGGATTTGCCAAAATATATATTGTTTGGGACCAAAAAACTCAAACTGAACGTATTCTTAAAGTATTAGTAGAAACTTCCCCTAAAGCTCTGGAACTATTTGACCAGGAAGCTTGGGTCTTAGCTAGTTTAGGCCATTCTGGAATTCCTAAAGTCGAACCAGAAAACTATTTTCACCTCCGCAAGCGAAATAGTCAGTCAGAAGTTGGCAATTCTGGCCAAGGGTTATTGCCATGTTTGGTCATGGAAAAAATTGATGGTTGTACCCTAGAGGAAATTATCGAACAATATCCCCAAGGATGTCCCGATATTTATATCATCGACTGGCTTTCCCAAGCTATGGAAATTTTATGGGAACTGCACCGCCGAAAAATTATCCACAGGGATATTAAACCATCTAATTTAATGTTGCGAGGAGTGGAAGTTTCCTCCCTGGCAAAATTTTCCCCAACTTTTTCCCATCATCGAAGAAAAAAGAGAGGTCAACTGGTAATTATTGACTTTGGGGGAGTGAAACAATTGAATAATTATAGAATCAAACCTACAGGAACTGTGGCAAAACGCAGTACAACTAGGTTAGTTTCTCCTGGATATAGTCCCCCAGAACAAATTGCTGGAGGTGAAATAGGTCCTTTTACAGATTTTTATGCTTTGGGTCGGACTTGTATTCATTTATTAACTGGTCAATATCCGGCAGATTTGGAAGACCCGTCCACTGGTAAACTGAAGTGGCGACAGTTAAAACCTGTTAATCCGACTTTGGCTAACTTACTGGATGATATGGTTAGTTTAGATGGCGCTCAACGACCAGCTACAGCAGCAGAAGTTCAAGTCCGTTTAGCTAAAATTTATCGACACCAAAAGAGGTCTCTGGGAATATCTGCTTTTAGCACAAAGGTTAAAAATTTCTTGAAACTTCAGTTGATAAACCTGGGTAATAATATTAGTAGACTTTCTCGTGCTGTATCTCAAATAGTTAATCAAATATTTGCAGGTTGTGTCGATACAATTTGGGAAATGATACTGGGAGGAGTTGGGGGAAGTATTGGCGCGATATTCGGATTAATTTTTGCTTATTGGTCAGGAGTAGGCGATCGCTTTGCTAGTTTATTTACTAATTATTGGTTTATGGTATCAGATGTTCCTTTGACTATAGGTCCGGAAATAGTTGTTTTTGGTTTGGCAGGTTTGGGGACGGGAGTTGGTTTAACTGATGTGGGTGGTTTTGGTCAACGTCGTCGTTATTGGCGAACTGCAGTTATGGGAATGGTTGGTTATATTTTAGGTGGGTTATGTTGGCAATTTTCCCAAGTTGCTACCAGTGTCTACAGTACAACAGAGGATTTAATTATTCTGGAAATTATGGGTAAGTTGTCTGTGGGGGTAGCAACTGGTGTTATGACTTTGGGTCTTGGTTTAAGAAAGCATGGTTCGGTTTATGCGTTGTTGGTTGCTGGTTTAACGGCAATAGTTTTTGTTAGTTTGGAGCAGTTAAATATATTTCCCCAGTTATTTTTAGAGTTTATTGTTGTGAATCAAAGTCAGCCTAATTTATTGGAGTTTTTTGCTAGTATAAGTTTCTTCGGTTTGTTGGGTTGTGTTGGTGGTTTTTGTCTTGGTGTGAGTCATTATATTATTATTCCTATTTTGCGGAGATTAGGTTTACAATAGAACTAGAATTTGTCACATTGAAGTACAGTTTTTTTTCTTCTTTTCTGTTCCCTTTCACCTAACACCTATAAATTTGTACCTCAGCAGTATAATAATTCCTATATTACTTTTTTTTAAGACTTAGAACACCAATCTTTTCTCAAAATATCAAGCTTTTCTTCCAGTTGAACTGTTAAATGTTCAAGTTGAGTATCTGAACTCAATTGTTGTCGTCCAGTTTGAGCAATTTTCAGCAATTGTGTACCAGAAACTTGTTCTTGTTGTTGCCAAATTTGTCTGAAGTTTGGAAATTGGAGTAAACTATTTTTCCAATGACTAAAAGCATTTAGAGAGGAACGAATTCCACCAGCATATTGGGGATAAGATTTAACCAAAGGTGAAAGAAAATAAGGATAGTATTCTACACCAATTGAAGAACACCAATCTTGCCATTTAAACAGTAAAATTCTCGGACTTGTAATAATAGGAATCCAAGGCACCCTAAAAGTATCAGCTATAATTGCGCCATGCATTGCTTCAGCTAGTAAAACTTCTGTTTGGCTAATAGTAGATAAAATCTCATCTACTGAGGAGCGGGGATCTAAATAATGAAATCCGATTTTTTTACATATATTCTGCCATATTTCTCCTGCAAAAGTGGCATGATGAATATGTGGCATAAAAGTAAAACGATAATTTTTTTGCTGCGAAGGTTGATATAAACGTCTCGTTAAAATTGCCCCGTCTGTAATTGCTAAATCAGGAGATAAACCTAACTTTTTAGCAGATAATTTTCCTCGAACACAGTACAATTTCCAATTTTTCTCTAAAGTTTTTAATGGCTGTTCATAACCTACACCTGTACTAAAAATAATTAAACGTTGAGCTTGGGGAATTCGTTGAGGTAAGAGTTGATTTAATAGAGTTCCAATACCAATAAAAGTCGTTGTTTCATCTTCATCAAAAAATTCTGGTAGGAGTTGAGGCCATAACCAATTATTTAATTCATCTCCAAAATTACTAAACCCATCTCGACGTTTGTAGTAAAATAGTTTCATAGTTTAAGATTTGATGCAACAGACATAATTTTAGACTTTCCTCGCTCGATCGCCCAAGATAAATAACGAGTTTCGAGAATCATATTTTGAACTAAACTAGATTTAGAACACCAATCATCAAAAGCAGGAATTGCAATTTCTGTGAGAAAGTAACGCCACTTTTTAGTCGTTTGAGCAGGATTAATTTTTTCTACTTGTAATTGACCATTATTTACTAAAGTCTGACGTAAGTTTATATCGGATTTTAGCTTCTTTAAACTGTCAAGCAACTCCTTCAAAGAAGTAACTTCTAAATAATTGAAGTTAGGTTTTCCTTCTGTACGATATGCAGATTCATAACCTAATATAGCGGGAACACCTGCTAACCAAGCATTATAAAGTTTAGTTGCTGGTTTATTTATATATTTATTCTGTTTGCCAAAACTGCGGATAGCAACTACTGCATCAGCTTGACTATAATCATTCCAACGATTATCAATTTTTTGATAATTCGTTGAGTGATTTTGATTAATAATAGGACGCCAATTTAAATCTAGTTTATTGAGTTCATTTGTCCAATTCAAACTTAAAAGTTCCGGAGCTAAATTATTTTTATGACCAAAAAAAACAATATTTTTAAACTGATTACCGCGTTCAATATGCCGAGGAATTAATCCTGGTTGTGTCCAGTGAGGTATATAGTAGNCTAAATTATTTTTATGACCAAAAAAAACAATATTTTTAAACTGATTACCGCGTTCAATATGCCGAGGAATTAATCCTGGTTGTGTCCAGTGAGGTATATAGTAGTTATAATTATTTATAGCTGTTATTTCTTCAGGATTTTGTACCACATGAAATTGAGCATAGGGATAAAAATTTAATTCAGCCTTAAGACAAATTAGAAGTAAATTTTTTCCTGGTTTAATGCCTTTATGAATATAAAGAGAATTGCGATGAACAATAACAATTCCAGACTGGGGTAAATAATCTACTAATTCACAAGGAAAACCATCTGCTTTTAGACGCAGATAAGTTTGCAATGTCCAAGCGTAAATTCCTAAACCAAATCCAGCCCAATTCTCATGGGGATTTTCAGGTAACTTTTGGGGAAATAATTTACGAGGGATGTAAAAGTAAATAGTCGGTTTCATCAAAAATTTTGTATTTTTACAGCGGTTTTCATTTGGATAGACCACAGTAGGGACGTTGCATGCAACGTCCCTACAAGGTTATCATTTTTTTATGTGGTTCATTGACCTGAAAATCACTGTAAA
>NZ_LGSU01001253.1 GCF_002260545.1 Hydrocoleum sp. CS-953
AGCAAAACGTCCCTACACTCCCCTACCCTGAAATAGATAAAGTTTTTGAGAAATGGTATTATATGATGTCCGGTAGCATCGGTATTGTAAGGTCAGGGTAAGGAAGAAGGAAGAAGGAAGAAGGCTTTAGTTATCTAGGAGAGAAGGTTTAAAAGCCTGAAAAAACTTAAATTTCCTATAGATACTCATGCTTGGGTTTACACAAACGATACCAGCGGACATGATATTATCTATCCCTTGTTTGCTGTACCAGGAGAAAAAGTAGCTAATGAAGTAAAGTCAATGCCAGGAGTCTATCAATTGTCAGTAGACAAAATTGTTGAGGAAGCGAAGGAAGTTTATGATTTAGGAATTCCTGCAATTATCTTGTTTGGCATTCCTGAAGATNATAGATACTCATGCTTGGGTTTACACAAACGATACCAGCGGACATGATATTATCTATCCCTTGTTTGCTGTACCAGGAGAAAAAGTAGCTAATGAAGTAAAGTCAATGCCAGGAGTCTATCAATTGTCAGTAGACAAAATTGTTGAGGAAGCGAAGGAAGTTTATGATTTAGGAATTCCTGCAATTATCTTGTTTGGCATTCCTGAAGATAAAGACACTGAAGCTACAGGAGCTTGGCATGATTGTGGTATTGTCCAAAAAGCTACAACCGCCGTCAAAGAAGCAGTACCAGATTTATTCGTTATTGTCGATACTTGTCTGTCTGAGTATACCGATCATGGTGACTGTGGTTATTTGGAAGCAAAAGACTTAACAGGTCGTGTGTTAAACGATCCTACCTTAGAATTGCTGAAAAAAACTGTCGTTTCTCAAGTTCAAGCAGGTGCTGATGTAATTGCGCCATCTGGTATGATGGATGTCTTTGTACAAGCAATTAGGTCAGGTTTAGACCAAGCAGGGTTTGAAAGTATTCCGATTTTATCTTATGCTGCTAAGTATGCTTCCTCATATTATGGACCATTTCGAGATGCTGCTGACTCTGCTCCTCAGTTTGGCGATCACAGAACCTATCAAATGGACCCACCAAATGGTACAGAAGCTCTCAAAGAAATTCAGCTAGATATTGCTGAAGGAGCGGAACTGCTGATGGTAAAGCCTGCTTTAGCCTACATGGATATTATTTGGCGAGTGAAGGAAGCTACAAATTTACCAGTAGCAGTTTACAATGTATCGGGAGAATATTCAATGATTAAAGCTGCTGCATTAAATGGCTGGATAGATGAGCAAAAGGTAGTTATGGAAACTATGACAAGTTTTAAACGTGCTGATACTGATCTGATCCTAACTTACCGAAAAATAAAGGTTTAAAGCCTCTACTTTCAAGGAGAAACAAGCGGTCGTTTGCGGAGCATTCCGGAACGGAAAGTTTAGCGTTCCGCAAAACGCGTAATTAGCAGCATTCCGTCAGGAAAGTTGTGCGCCAGCTAAACGCCATATTCAATCGACCAAGAGAGAAAAAATTTTCCTTTTATTCAATCCTATCCGTTTTTAGGGAGAGGTAATTATCAATTATCCATTACCCATTATCCATTATTGAATAATATCGTATCTATCTAGCAACTAGGCAGAAGTTGACACTAAATAACTGGCTCAGAATTTGTCGGTTTATCTCAAAATACATTTTTGTAACATTTTTTTTTCACGCTTGGTATAAATCCTATTCATATCAAATCACAGAGTCAGTAGAGAGAGAAAATATAACACGTCTAAAATTTCCAAAATTTTCACTAGAGATTAATACCAAGTTCAAAAAATACTGCTACATTAAGTTTTTTTTAGCAGTTAGAGGAAACCTCAGTTTGGCAATACTAGAAAATTAAACAGCGTTCAAAAAATACTGCTACATTAATTTTTTTTAGTAGTTAGAGGAAACCTCAGTTTGGCAATACTAGAAAATTAAACAGCATTGTTTTTTTCCACTCCCTATTCCTAATTCTCTACTCCCTATTCCCACTATACATGAATTTGATAGAACTATTCTAATAATTTGTCAAAATTAGATCCGATAATATATACTGGCCAACAAAATAATTTCGTTGTGAGAACTCCCTTTCTGTATTACTAAAGTTGCAAAGTAGGAAAAATTAAGGCATATAGGAGGGAGTAAATTAAGACAGTTAGTACCAGAATCCAGCAATTTGCTTGAGTAGTATGATGATTAACCAATCATTACTGTGGAAAATTGTGATTAATAATGCAATTTTAGCAAAAACTTTAAATTATTATTCAGGCGGATGTCCTAGTTGTTGATAAAAAATTAGGGATGCCTACAGTAGTAGATTAAAACCCGAAAAACCTAGTAGGTCATTTCAATTATCAGTTAACTTTACTTCCTACTGAAGTAGGAGGGTTGAAATAGTGAATTTTATTGTTTTATCCCCTTCGAAGGAGAGGCTTGAGACCTGATTTTATGGTCAATTCAAATAACTGACTAGATAATTTACCGAAAAATAAAGGTATAAAGCCTCTCCTTTCAAGGAGAAACAAAAAAAATTTCCTTTTATTCAATCCTATCCGTTTTTAGGGAGAGGTAATTATCAATTATCAATTATCCATTATCAATTATTGAACCTACACCTGTAACATTTTTCTTTCCTCCACCCGCCTCAAAAAAAATTGTGCAAGAACAATCCTTATAGAGTAAGAACTATTGCAAATTATTTCATAATTTCATCTTAACTAGAAGAGTAAGTTCTACATTAGGGAAATCAAGATTACCTACTTAAATATTAATGGCCTTAGACAATATAATCCTTGAGGAAAATTTTTTTTGCACAATTGATAAATTTCAGTATATATTATTAATAAGCCTAACAATTTTCACTAAAATTGATTTAGTATAGTATTAATAGAGTAAGGAGAATTATTAAGAACTATGGTTGAAAATGCGAAACTCCCACTAACGGGAAAGGCTTTGCTACAAAAAGTAAAAGAANCTCCAAAATTTACTAAGCTGGATGGCCAATTTCAGGCTACACCTTTTCCTGGTTATTCGGTAATTACTCCACCAGGGGAAGAGGACTCAAAAAATATCCGAAAAATATATTATTAATAAGCCTAACAATTTTCACTAAAATTGATTTAGTATAGTATTAATAGAGTAAGGAGAATTATTAAGAACTATGGTTGAAAATGCGAAACTCCCACTAACGGGAAAGGCTTTGCTACAAAAAGTAAAAGAACTTTCTGACTTACCACGAAGAGAAACTGCTAAACGCTGTGGATATTACACAGTCACAAAAAGTGATGATACTCGTGTTAATCTCACAGATTTTTATGATGCACTTTTAGCAGCAAAAGGAGTTCCTTTAGATGCTAATGGTACGAAAGATGGTCGCGGTAGGGAACCAACTTATCGAGTTAGCGTTCATAAGAATGGCCAAATCGTTATAGGAGCTACTTATACTGAAACGATGGGTTTAAAACCAGGAGATGAATTTGAAATCAAGCTAGGATACAAACATATTCATTTGAAACAAGTGGATGATGAAAAAGCTAGTGATACTAATGGTAATGGCTCACAAATAGAAGAATAAGTGGAATGGAGAGTCGGGAATTTTAATTGACTNTTAGCGTTCATAAGAATGGCCAAATCGTTATAGGAGCTACTTATACTGAAACGATGGGTTTAAAACCAGGAGATGAATTTGAAATCAAGCTAGGATACAAACATATTCATTTGAAACAAGTGGATGATGAAAAAGCTAGTGATACTAATGGTAATGGCTCACAAATAGAAGAATAAGTGGAATGGAGAGTCGGGAATTTTAATTGACTGAGATTTAGAGGCTAATTAAACCCTTGAAAATCATTACCTACTTAATGTATCAATATTGTCAAAATTTCCAGATTCTCCCTATTTGTTTCTGGGGCATTGCATAGTTGCGGGATGATTTTGTCAGAGAGCATCAACCATAATCCCCGTTTCTCCGTTTCTCCGTGTCCCCGTGTCAGTCTCAATCATCCCAGTATTCACCAACGCCTGTTTTTGGCTTTAAGGTGAAAATTAACAGGAAAAATCTAGATTCTTATTTATCCTCTAACTGATATAAGTGTTCAGATAAATTGTGGCGCAAAAATAGAGGGATATTTTGTCAATCAGTTAGGCAAATGTTGACTTGGGCGCATTACAGGTTTGAGCTTTTCTTGAAACATAAAGCTGCTGAATACAACAAAATAGTCTTAGATGTAAGTGAAGCTTATACTAGCAAAACCGTTAGCTGGACTGGTGAAATCCTCAACAATTTAGGTAGCCAAAAAATTGTTACTGGTATCGGTTGGTTTCCGCCTCGATCGCGAAGCGGAACGGATTTTCTATCGCGACTTAAATGGAGCGCGTGGAATTTTGATCATGCATCGTGGTAGAAAAATTTTCTACCACATTGGGAGATACTCCCTCAGTAGGTTAATCTTGCTGTGCATTGTTAATAATTGTTAGCACTCATAGTATCGGAAACAAGAAAAACCAACTATTTCCAATATCCAAGAAGGTTGAAATATTAACTGAATCAGGGTTTAGTCATCTAGCACAAAAGTATGGACTTGAGATGACTATCCTGACTAATACCATTTCTCAAAAACTTTTCTACATTTGATTGAGTAGGGGAGTAGGGGAGTGTACGGACGTTGCACAGGCAAAAATGCGTTTTCCGTTCCGGAATGCTCCGCTTTCCATGTCGCGCAGCGATACGTCCGTACGGNTGTCTCAAATCAGCAAAAAGGTAATTCTCCCAAGGTAATTACTTAATAACTGAAGTATTAATCAAGTATAGCATTAATGCATGGGAATTGGTATAACTACTCTGCAAATATGTCGGCGATAACCGAAAACATAATGACAGAAATACCTTATTTTGCCTAAGTTATGAATATTGCTAGTAGAGGGAATGGATACCAAGACTCTACTGGCAGGATGTGAACCCTTAGTAGTATCCCAGATTTAATATTTAGTTGACAACGCCACCTCTAACTACTAATTTCAAACATTGCATTCTAGGAAAATTATCCTTAATTATTTCAATTAGCTTATCTTGACTAGCTGCATCTTTAGCAATAAATTGAGCTGTTCCATCTCCTTGAGACCCTACTCCTTTACCACCCCAAATATATTCTTGGAGAGGTGGATAATTGAGTAATGAGTGCAGTACAGGAGATGTTAATTGTGAAGGACAAGCGGGTATCATATATTTATCAAATTCGGTTTGTGCTTTGACCATCAAGCTACCTATTTTTTCTGCATCCCCTTGTTGCAAGGCTAATGCTGCTTGTTGAGTAATATCAGCATTAATAACCCCAAGATAATGTTGTACATTCTCATTTATGTCATTGAGTTCTTCTGTATAACATTTATTTAATCTAGTCAATATTTCTGTAGTATCTTTGCTAGCACCTAAGTCAACGATCGCGAAAAATAAATCTTTTTTTGGCTGATTAAGTTCGATAATATCTGTTTTTTCCCCATCAAATATCATCATAATTGGCTGCTTACCATAAGCACAAGCTTGGTCCATCCTACCACAACGAGAAGGGGTAGTAACTTCTCCCTGATAAGCTAACTCCATTTCATCTCTAATACTTAGGTTTAAATCATACAATAAGTTAAAAGCTCTAGCCACCAATACACAAATAGCAGCACTTGATGATAGACCTTTTTTAATTGGTAAATCTGTGAAATAATTATCTATTTCTAAACCACCTACTGGATAATTTTTGATAAGTTGATATGCAACTCCAGCCACATAACTAAAAACCCCTCCCCTGCGAGCTTCTGCTAATAATTTTTTTGGCTCCATAGGCAACTTAAATGACTGTATCAGATTGTCATTATTGAAAGTTGTCTTGACAATTAAATCAGTGGGATGGGGTTTGACATCTGCATAAATTCCTTGATTAATTCCTACTACAATAGTATAACCTTTCTCTATTTGGGGGTTAATAAGGCGATACCCTGCTGCCCAGTCACTATGTTCTCCAAATAAACAAAGGCGACCTGGTACAAAAAGTTTCATATTTTTGTTTGCTGATTCCTAATTAGGAGCTTTATCTGCTCTCTGCTTTGCTATATCTAAATTATTTTGATACTCAAGAACTTTTGTTTGTGCTGTTTGATAATTTGGGTCAGACTCTGGCACTTTTTTCATTAGATCGACTGCTTTTTGCCAGTCACTAGCTACTGCATTCCATTCAGATTTTGTTTGAGCTGTCTGAGCTTTTTGGGCAGCACTTTGGGCGCTCGTGACACCAAAATACCAAGGGTTAGAGTCGGCTGCTGTAGTTTCTGTTTTTGGAGTTGGTGAAGTCTGAGGATCGTCAGGAGAAGTTTCTGATGTAGGTTCCTTAGTCTGATTAGCTTCAGTGTTTTCTGACTTTGACTGACTCAGAAATGGTAATGGAAGTGGGAATATTCCACTAAAGTGCAATGCAGCAAGGGCAGCTACTACTGCTAATACACCTCCGAATATTAACGGGATTAAAGGAATCTTCTTTTTTTGAGACTGAGGTTGCTCTGATAAATCATCATCTTCTTCTTCGTATTCTCCTTCCTCGTCGTATTCTCCTTCCTCGTAATAATCTTCATCTGTTTCTGTTTCGTATACAGTTTCCAAGTCTTGATCGAAGTCATCTACAGTTTCTGAAAAATCTTCTCGTTCAGATTCTTCTTCAACTTCGTATGTATCGGGTATTGGTGGCGTACCTAAAAAAAATTCCTCTTCCCAGACTGGTCTACTATCTCCAGTCTGAACACCATATACCTTGACATTGTTAATTGANAATCTTCATCTGTTTCTGTTTCGTATACAGTTTCCAAGTCTTGATCGAAGTCATCTACAGTTTCTGAAAAATCTTCTCGTTCAGATTCTTCTTCAACTTCGTATGTATCGGGTATTGGTGGCGTACCTAAAAAAAATTCCTCTTCCCAGACTGGTCTACTATCTCCAGTCTGAACACCATATACCTTGACATTGTTAATTGATTCAACTCCCAATTTCTCGATTCCAGTTCGGATAAATTCAACAAGAGAAGCTTGTTGATTAGAAATTTGATCCGATTCGAGTTTAACTTCAAGAGAATCATTGTCCTTAGTTACTTGGACATCAATCCCTTTTTTTTGTAGTGAATGATTGATAATTGAGGAGATAACTTTTGGATCTCCTTGTTTAGCAAGTTCCCGCAGATTGTTTGATGTCATGACTAGCGCTCCTTTGGGCTGAAGGGCGAACAGTTAATTTACTTAATTACTATAATCAATTTTGATATTCTTATACCATTTCTTTGTAACAATGCCCTTAATAATTCCCTATTAAAGCTGATTTTTTTGGCACAGATCGCTGCTGAATATTTAATTACAGTTTCAACCCTTATAAATTAGATTTATCAGGAACTTACCATAAATATTTGATGGCAACAAATCAACCTTACTTAATCCCTTCAACTATATTTTATTAAGTGCAGTTTCATTAGGAAATGGTATTTTCGGCAAAGGTGAAAATTTTCACCATCTTAATGGTAGATTCTTTATTTTTCAAAAAATTAGGTTTTAAGTCTCTACCTAAGAAGGGAACTTTGACCCTAGATTTAAACAGGGGGAAAGATATTCAACCGCTCGGATCGGGGTTGCCCAACTGCCAAGAATTTGCAGGATTATCAAAACCTGCTACTAGGTTTTATATTACCAGAAATTATCAATTTTTCACAAGATGGAATGATTAAAATTTGCTTTTTATCTGTCTATACCTTTGGTTGAAAAAATGATTATACTACAAGTCTTAAGAAAATCTCGGACTCCCCTAACTATAGCCAAAAAAGTTATTAAATACTTGAGCTGATTCTAGAATTATGCTGATGTTAACTTTATGAATTTTGAAAAATAGTGATTTGAGATAGGCTAAGTATTGAGCCGTCAGTTATAAGTTATTAACTAATTATCAGACCGAAGGAGGAATTAATCTCCCAGGACAATTAGGATAATTAAAAGTTATGAATGGAATTAGTCATACCGTTTCACGGAATTCAAAAGTCATGCATTAAGATTTTATAGACTCATAACTTTTACGCTACAGTAGTTTCAGGAAATTCTTTCACATCTAAAGTTTGAAACTATAGTCATTCCAAATAAGGATGAAACACTTTTTTGCCTGAAACCCTTTCTAGGTAAACAAACACTCGTCCCAGTCTTATTCAGAATGACTATATTTGTGACATTTTTAAAGTTAATTGGTATCAGCAGCTAATGTTTTTAGTTATTACTTTCAAAAGCTTTTTCCGTATAAAATACTGGCTTATCATACCTAAATGCTTACAAAATGATCTTGAAGATTGAGGATTATTCATTATTAGGAGAGGCAATAAAGCCGGATAGAGTAATTATCAATTATCCATTATCCATTGGTAATCAGGTTGGAATTAATTGTGAAATATTTTTAAGTTTTTTTCCAGTCTATAATTTTTTCTTTTTTGCCTTTCACATACATCCCCATAAATTTAATTATGGCCAGAAAAAACCTGAAGCACAAATATTATATAGCAATCCCAAATAGGTTGTGAACAAAACATTTATTCAATAATTGATAATTGATAATTACCTCTTCCTTTTAGGAAGAGGATTGAATAAAAGGAAA
>NZ_LGSU01001254.1 GCF_002260545.1 Hydrocoleum sp. CS-953
GATTGGATATGGCGTTTAGCTGGCGCACAACTTTCCGTTCCGGAATGCTTCGCAAACGTTAACGGCTGTCGCCGACATGAAAAGCGTTCAAAACTCTTCCGAAAATTCTAAAATAGTGACAAACAAGCAAAATACCCTACCACTAAATCAAATTCTTCTAACAGACTGTATTAACTTACTAAAAATTCTTCCAAATGAATCTGTTGACTTAGTATTTTAATCACCTCTCTACAATTTAGGAAAAGAATATCAAACGAGAAAAGGCTTAAAAATTTATCTCAAAGAACAAACTATTATTCTGCAAGAATACACTATAATTCTGAAAAATACAGGTTCTCTATTTTGGCAAAAAGGTACTTTTGATAACGATATTTGGTATTACTTCTGAGTAAACGTCCAAACCCCATTCCAATTGTGAGGCACACCAGTTACCATCAACTCATCAATTCTTTCTAGATAAAGTTGAGCCGTTTTATCTGAAGAATTAACATCTTTAACTTTCCCAAAATAATCTTTAGCAGAAACTAAATCTCCTAAACGATAACACTCTAAACCTAATGCAAAATCTGCCTGAGTTTTTAACCTTAATTCTCGCACATAATCAAGCTCACCATCCAGAACTTCATAAACATTAATCGGTTCATCTCTACCCTTAACAGATGCTCGGTCTAAAAATCGAATTTGATATTTTTGCGGNAACATCTTTAACTTTCCCAAAATAATCTTTAGCAGAAACTAAATCTCCTAAACGATAACACTCTAAACCTAATGCAAAATCTGCCTGAGTTTTTAACCTTAATTCTCGCACATAATCAAGCTCACCATCCAGAACTTCATAAACATTAATCGGTTCATCTCTACCCTTAACAGATGCTCGGTCTAAAAATCGAATTTGATATTTTTGCGGATTTTTTAAACTCTTAAAAGCTGACTCAGAAATTAATAAAGAAACACCATAAAACTTAGTCAAACCTTCCAAACGAGCCGTCAAATTCACATTATCAGAAAGTGCATCTCCAGACATCCGACCTTTCTCTCCAACTATACCAACCATCATGTGACCCCAATGAATACCTATACCAATTTTTATTGGGGGAAAATCTTCTGCTTTTAGGTTCTGATTATGTTCTTGTAATTTCTGGATTTGAGCAATAGCTGCTTGCACTGCATCATCAGCGCCATCCGGGAATACTGCCATAATGCCATCTCCCATAAACTTAATAATTAAACCATTGCGATCGCGTATTTCTGGACAAACCTGTTCTAAATAATTATTAATAAAAGCAAAAGTTTCTTGAGAAGTCATCTTTTGAGATATGGTTGTAAAAGAACGAATATCAGAAAAGAAAATTGCCATTTCTTTACTTACTCTGTCTCCTAAATTGACATTAATAATACTTTCTTTAGCGAGTAATCTTACATATTCGTGAGGAACAAAACGTTCATAAGAGTTAGTAATTTTTGATAATTGAATATGAGTTTTGACCCTCGTTAATAATTCATCTTTAGCAAAAGGTTTAGTCAAATAATCATTAGCACCAAATTGGAAACCCATAACTAAATCGGCAATTTGATTTTTAGCAGTTAACATTAAGATTGGCAAACTCTGGGCTGGATATTTTTCTCTGATTTGAGCGCAGACTTCATAACCAGTTATATTTGGCATCATTACGTCTAACAAAATCAGGTCAAAATTCTTATGCTTTTCCAAAGCAGCTAAAGCTTTTGTTCCGTTTAATGCTTCAGTAACCTTATAGTTATTTGCTTTTAAATGGTTTGTCAAAACTTGCACATTTATCGGTTCATCATCAACAACTAAAATGTGAAAATCACTATTCGCTAGATAATTTTCATTGGGTTGGATGTCTACGGATGTTTCTCTCCCTTCAATCAGATAACTAGCATCGTTAACTCTGGGAACAGGAAGACTAGATGGATCGGCTACAGATTTTTGAGAAATGGGTAGTGTAAAACTAAAACTAGAACCTACACCAACCTCTGACTCGACAGAAATCTTCCCACCCTGGAGTTCAACTAATTGTTTGGTAACAGCTAATCCTAAACCTGTACCGCCGTATTTTCTAGCTGTGGAACCTTCTCCTTGTTCAAAAGATTTAAAAATGCTTTCGAGTTTATCACTCGGAATACCGATACCAGTATCAGAAACTGTAATCATTAGTTCTGGAAATTCCTGCTGACTTTGATTAAAGTTTTCTCGATCCCAGGGTTGGCGAGCAGGGTGTATAGGATTATTGGTAATTACTATAGCTGAGATTTCGACTTTCCCAGAGTCAGTAAATTTAATAGCATTACCAATTAAGTTATAGAGAATTTGTTGCAGACGGTTTTCATCAGCACAGACGAGAGGTAAATTTTGGGGAATAGCATTGATCAACTGTAGATTTTTACTTTTACTAACCAATAGATTTAAGGTGACTACTGTTTCTACGACTGCAAAAACATCAACCGCTTTAATTTGTAATTCTAGTTGATTGTATCTAATTTTGGAAAAGTCAAGAATGTCGTTAACTAAATTAGAAAGACGACGAGCGCTAGATACAATCATGCTTAAGTTGGAAGTGATGGTTGTATTGAGATTTTGGGTTGGTTCTCCTAGAAGAAATTCACCAATACCAATAATCCCATTAAGTGGGGTGCGGAGTTCATGGGAAGTGTTTGCTAAGAATTCGTCTTTGATGCGGTCTAATTTTTTGAGTTCTTGGTTTTGTTCTTCCAGGGTTTCAAAGGAGCTTTTAAGTTGGTTTGCCATGCGGTTAAATGACTGAGCGAGTTCTCCTACTTCATCCCTACGATGAATATCAAGTTGGTTTTCCCATTTTCCTTCGGCAATTTTTTTAGCAGCAGAATTAACTTGTAATATTGGTCTCGTAATCCAGTAAGCAGTAATTATCCCTACTAAGATAGCTACAACTAGAGCACTAATACTTAATAGAATAGTAGTTTTAGTGTTGGCTTCTATTTTTTGCATAAAGTCACTTTCAGGAACAATAACAACCACTAACCAATCAAGATTGCGTCCGTCTTTAACCGGCATAATACTTGCATAGTACCACTTTTTATCGATCTGAAAATTAAGTTGTTGGCTGCGATTAACTTTTTCTAAACTACCAAAGGTTTTTTCTAGATAGGTTGCTGTAGCACTGATTATAGTATTACCACTATCAAAAGCTGGCAAGCGAAAAATAGAACGCTTGCCATCAACTTCACTAATTAGAAAAGGTTTGGGAATTGCCGAACTACCAATTAAATTTCCCGATCGCTCCACAATAAAGCTTTGACCATTAGGACTAATCTTTAAGCTATTGAGGAATTTTGCCATCTCCGTTAAGCTAATTTGACTAGCTAAAACTCCTATTAAATTACTATCAGAATCGAAAATAGGTTGAAGAGCAGCTATCTCTAAAGATGTGTTATAACCAGCAAAGGCAGAATAAATAGGGCTTGATGTAGGTTTACCCATTTTTTTTGCTGCTTGATACCAGGAGCGAATACGCGGATCGTATTCTCTAACTTTTAAGAATTTGCCTATCTCGCCATCCTCCTCTAACAAATAAACTTCACGCAATGGTTGGGTAGCTGTAGTCCGAATTTTAAAGACAATATCTTCTTCATTCTGAGGATCAATTTTAACGCTCATATATTCCCCCTGTTCATTACCAAAAAAAAGATTGGTTTTCCACTTCTTCTGTTCGATAATTTGCCAAAAATAGATTCGCATTGCAGCAAAGTCGTAGGGATCAAGGTTGCCACTGGTAATAGGATCGCTAATTATTCTGAGCATTTGATGAGGTTTATTTATATAATCTAAAACGTGTTGCTGAATACGAATACTAATTTCCAAAGTTAACTTACTCGCCAAAGTCTCAACAGATTGACGTCCATTAGTAAAAGAAAAATATCCTACTAATCCCACAGCAGTTACAATTTGCAGAATAAAGGGGACAATAAGGACAGTTTTTAGGGGAAGTTTGTTAAGCATTTTGCCCAGTTTTTTTTAGGAGCCAGAAGTCATAAATTATACCATTTCTTATTTTAACAAAAGGAAAGGATATGAATTGATGGAAGATTTTGTTAGTTAGAGAAAATCTATAGGAAAGCAACTATCTTTGTTTAATAATTTACATCTGCTAAAAAAAATATTACTAATAAATTTTATAGAACCCCTGAAGGGATCTATTAGACATCTACAGAAAATAGGGAGTAGGGAGTAGGGAGTAGGGAGTAGGGAGTAGGGAACCCACTCCTAACCTCTCTTGGGAGGGGAATAATTGATGATGTATGTAGGATAATTGATTTCCTGTGTTCTTATCGAATATATCTTTATTATGTACTTATATCAAATCCGCTCGGGTTCGGTATATAGCAGTCGAAGCAAAGGTTAGGACATTTCTAAACCCTGAAACAGTTTGATAGTCTGCTGTTCCCTGTTCCCTGTTCCCTATTCCCGATTCAAGTAGCGCTATAACAAAACTTTCATCTTCATATTAGCGTGTAAATCTTGATAAATTCTCTTTCCTCCTGACTTCCCCTCCTCCGGAGGGGTTAGGGGTGGGTTGACTCCTGAGGACTGACTCCTGTACAAAGANAGGTTAGGACATTTCTAAACCCTGAAACAGTTTGATAGTCTGCTGTTCCCTGTTCCCTGTTCCCTATTCCCGATTCAAGTAGCGCTATAACAAAACTTTCATCTTCATATTAGCGTGTAAATCTTGATAAATTCTCTTTCCTCCTGACTTCCCCTCCACCGGAGGGGTTAGGGGTGGGTTGACTCCTGAGGACTGACTCCTGTACAAAGATACCTTCAGGGGTTCTATATATTAGACATCTCCGGAAAATAAATAAACCTTTGAGTTAGATATGCTCAAGAAAGAAAAATCAACCATAAAAAATCCTTTTTCATGCCTTTTTCATAAAAATATCTTGCCAGTTAAGCGTTGCCAGTTAAGTGTTCCCTACTCCTCCAAAAAATATATATCTTTTTCACGCCTAGGTCTATTATGCTATTCAATCACTTGCTATTCATTATCCATTATTAATTATTCCTTACTTCTGAGTAAATTCCCAAACCCCTTCCCAATTTTTAGGTACACCACTTACCATCAACTCATCAATTCTTTCCAAATAAAGTTGAGCTGTTTTATCTGAAGAATTCACATCTTTAACTTTCTCAAAATAATCTTTAGCAGAAACTAAATCTCCTAAACGATAACACTCTAAACCTAATGCAAAATCTGCCTGAGTTTTTAACTTTAATTCTCGTACATAATCAACTTCACCATCCAGCACTTCATAAACATTAATCGGTTCATCTCTACCTTTAACAGATGCCCGATCTAAAAACCGAATTTGATATTTTTGCGGATTTTTTAAACAGTTAAAAGCTGACTGAGAAATTAATAAAGAAACTCCATAAAACTTAGTCAAACCTTCCAAACGAGCTGTCAAATTCACATTATCAGAAAGTGCATCTCCAGACATCCGAGTTTCCTCCCCAACTATACCAACCATCATGTGACCCCAATGAATACCAATTCCAATTTTCATCGGCATCCAACCTGTAGATCGTAGAATTTGATTATATTCCTGTAATTTCTTGAGTTGAGCAATAGCTGCTTGGACTGCATCATCAACGCCATCTGGGAATACTGCCATAATCCCATCTCCCATAAATTTAATGATTAAACCATTGCGATCGCGGATTTCTGGACAAACTTGTTCTAGATAACTATTGACATAAGCAAAAGTTTCTTGAGAAGTCATCTGCTCGGATATAGTTGTAAAAGAGCGAATATCAGAAAAGAAAATTGCCATTTTTTTACTAACTCTATCCCCTAAATTAACATCTAGAATATTCTCTTTCGACAATAATTTCACATATTCGTGGGGTACAAAACGTTCGTAGGAGTTAGTAATTTTTGATAGTTGAATATGAGTTTTAATTCTAGTTAATAACTCATCTTTAGCAAAAGGTTTAGTTAAATAATCATTAGCACCAAATTGGAAACCCATTACCAAATCAGCCACCTGATTTTTAGCAGTTAACATTAAAATAGGCAAACTTTGGGGAGGGTATTTTTCTCTAATTTTAGCGCAAACTTCATAACCAGACATATTTGGCATCATTACATCTAGCAAAATCAGATCAAAATTATCTTGCTCCTCCAAAGCAGCTAAAGCTTCTTTTCCATTTAATGCTTCAGTAACTTTGTAGTTGTTAGCTTGGAGATGATTACGCAAAACTTGAATATTTATCAGTTCATCATCAACAACTAAAATGTGAAAATTACCCTCAGCTAAATTACTTTCTATCGGTTCGCTTTCTGGAGGTGTGTCTACTTGATCAATCAGATAGCGAACACTATTAACTGTAGGAGTAGTAAGACTAGGGGTATCTGCTACAGGTTGTTGAGAAATGGGTAGGGTAAAACTAAAACGAGAACCGACACCAATCTCTGACTCTACCCAAATTTGACCGCCATGGAGTTCGACTAATTGTTTGGTTACAGCTAACCCTAAACCTGTACCGCCATATTTCCTTGCTGTAGAACCTTCTCCTTGTTCAAAGGATTCAAAAATACTTTCTAGCTTATCAGTCGGAATACCAATACCAGTATCACAGACAATAATTTTTACTTCTTGAGATTGCTCTTGACTTTGACTGGAGTCTTCTGAGACCGAAAGTACACCAGGAGAATGTACAGAATTATTGGTAATTACTACTGCACAGATTTCGACTTTACCGGACTCAGTAAATTTAATAGCATTACCAATTAAGTTGTAGAGAATTTGTTGTAGACGGTTTTCATCAGCACAAACAGGAGGTAAATTAGTGGGAATAGCATCTACTAATTGCAGATTTTTATTTTTGCTGACCAAAATTTGATTTAAAGTAACTACTGTTTCTACTACTCCACGGACATCAACAGCTTTAGTTTGTAATTCTAGTGTGTTATGTGTAATTTTAGAAAAGTCAAGAATATCGTTAACAAGATTTGAAAGACGACGAGCACTAGAAACCATCATAGTTACGTTAGAAGTAGTTACAGGATTCAACTTACCTGTACAACCATCTATCAGAAATTCACCAATACCAATAATACCATTAAGTGGAGTGCGTAGTTCATGGGAAGTGTTGGCTAAAAATTCGTCTTTGAGGCGATCTAATTTTTTNAGTCAAGAATATCGTTAACAAGATTTGAAAGACGACGAGCACTAGAAACCATCATAGTTACGTTAGAAGTAGTTACAGGATTCAACTTACCTGTACAACCATCTATCAGAAATTCACCAATACCAATAATACCATTAAGTGGAGTGCGTAGTTCATGGGAAGTGTTGGCTAAAAATTCGTCTTTGAGGCGATCTAATTTTTTTAGTTCTTCGTTTTTTGCTTCTAGGGTGCCAAAGGAATTTTTGAGCTGGAGCGCCATGCGATCAAAGGACTGAGCAAGTTCTCCTACTTCATCGCCACGGTGAATATCAAGTTTATTTTCCCACTTACCTTCCGCAATTTCTTTAGCCGCAGTATTAAGTTGTAAAATTGGTTGGGTAATCCAGTGAGTAGTAACTATCCCTACTAATATAGCTACAGTCAGAGCAGTAACACTCAATAAAATAGTAGTTCTGGTATTGGCATCTATTTTTGTCATGAAGTCATCTTCAGGAACAACAACTACTACTAACCAATCAATACCCCGTCCGTCTGCAACTGGCATAACACTTGCATAGTACCACTTTCCATTAATAGGGAAATTGAGCTGTTTGCTGCTATCTACTTTTTCTAAACTACCAAATGTTTCTTCTAGGTGGGTTGCAGTCACGCTTACCATACTATTACCACTGTCAAGAGCGTGTAAGCGTTCTATTTTTCTCTTTCCATCAACTTCACTAATCACAAAAGGTTCGAGAATTTGGGAACTAGCAATTAAATTTCCAGATCGCTCCATGATAAAACTTTTGCCATTAGGACTAATCATTAAGTCGCTAAGGAATTCTGTCATCTGCGTTAAGCTATTTTCATTACCTAAAACTCCGATTAAATCACCGTCAGAATCAAAAACAGGTTTAACTGCAGCTATGTCTAAAGATGTGTTAGAACCAGAAAAGGCTGAATAAATAGGACTCCATGTAGGTGTATNAATTCTGTCATCTGCGTTAAGCTATTTTCATTACCTAAAACTCCGATTAAATCACCGTCAGAATCAAAAACAGGTTTAACTGCAGCTATGTCTAAAGATGTGTTAGAACCAGAAAAGGCTGAATAAATAGGACTCCATGTAGGTGTATCCAGTTTTTTTGCTGCTTGATACCAGGGACGAATACGCGGATCGTACTCTTTAACTCTTAATAGTTTGCCTATTTCGCCACTCTCATCTAACTGATATATTTTACGCAGTGGTTGAGTCTCTGTAGTCCGAATTCTGAAGATAATATCTCCATTGTCAGGATTAATGTCAACGTTAATAAATTCTCCCTGTTCATTACCAAAGAAAAGCTCACTTTTCCACTTCTCTTGCTTGACAATTTGCCAAAAGTAGAGTTGCATTGCCCTAAAGTCATAAACATCAAAATTCCCACTGGTAATAGCATCATTGGTTATTCTTAGGAC
>NZ_LGSU01001255.1 GCF_002260545.1 Hydrocoleum sp. CS-953
CCCCTACTCCCTAATTTTCATACTTAAATCTAACCAAGTTGACCGAGTAATAGGAGCACTTGTAGAAATATAATCTACTCCTGTTTCGGCAACATTCCTAATAGTTTCTAAGGTAATATTTCCCGAAGCTTCTATTTTAATCCGACTATTATTTTGCCGAATCATTTTAACTGCTTGCTCCATCACTTCAACAGACATATTATCAAGCATAATAATATCTGCTTGATGCTCCAAAGCAGTCTCTACTTCTACTAATGTTTCTGTTTCTACTTCAATAGTTAAAGGATAAGGCATTGTTTCTCTGACTTTAGCGATCGCCTCCCCAATACCTCCAGCAGCAGCAATATGATTATCTTTAATCATTACCGCATCATCCAAACCCATCCGATGATTTTTTGCCCCACCAACTTGAGTGGCATATTTTTCTAATATTCTCAGACCAGGTGTTGTTTTCCGAGTATCAACGAGTTGCACTGGTAGATCGGCAATTTTATCTGCATATCTACGAGTCATAGTTGCTATCCCACTCAGACGCATTCCTAGATTTAAGGCCACCCTCTCCCCAGTGAGTAAACTATCTAAAGGCCCATCTAATTTAGCAACTACTGTTCCCTTCTCGCACCATTCCCCCTCTACAACAGTGGATAAAAAATTTACCTTTTCATCCAGAATTTGAAATACCCTAGCTGCTATGGGTAAACCTGCAATGACTCCTGCTTCCTTTACTAACCAATGGCCAGTACCTAAAATTACTTCACTACCTGAAAATAGGCCAGAAGTTGTGCGATCGCCTCTACCAATATCTTCTAGCAGCCAATCTTTTAATAAATTATCTAATATTAGTTTTGGAGGTACAACTGCTTTCATAGTTTCGCCTTTTTCCGATATTAATAAATTGAATAAAATTATTTTTTCCTATAGGATAATAATTATCTTGTAAGTTACCTATATTTCTACTGCTTTAATATTTCATCTAAATATATAGGAATGATTTGTGAAAAAAAACTGTAGGGGTTTGGTCTCCAAACCCAAGTACCAACAGATTTCGAGACCAAAAGCCCTACGATAAAATCTTACAACCTATTTAGACTTATTTAGGATTGCTCTAAATAGTATTTAGATACTGTTTTTCAATAATTGATAATTGATAATTGATAATTAGCTCTCCCTAAAAGCTATCCCTTATAAGGAACTGCTGAAAACCTTGTGGGGAGAGGGGGAGCAGGGAGCAGGGGAGAAGGGAGAAATAGTTATAGTAGCTAGGCAAAACTACTTAAGTTATTAAAAAAAATGTAATGGATGAATACATTTTTGCTGTGAAAAAAGCCTTTTCAAGACCTACACACACATAACTTGTCTGTTTTGTCAAGTTTTATGTTAAGAAAGATGTTTATAAAGCATAGCCCTAAAAGGAAGAGGATTGAATAAAAGGAAATTTTTTTGTTTCTCCACGGTGAGTGAGAGGCTTTATACCTTTATTTTTTGGTAAGAGGAATGTTAAATTCACCAAAAAACAAAGGTTCTCTCGTATCGTTGAGAGAACCTTTGTTTATATTTAACCTGGCATCGTGCTATTTTACCGGGCAGCTACCCACCGAGTATCTTCGCCACTCTAGCGTTTCACTTCCGAGTTCGGGATGGATCGGAGTGGTTCCACTACGTCATAGACACCAGGAAAACTTTATAATTAATTAAAGTAATTATATTTGCCTTTAACCTTTAGGTCGTCCAGCTCTTTGTTTTCCTTACATTTATTACTATAAATACCTTTTCTATAAATGTCAACCCCCTAAGCAAAATTTTTTTTCCGTCTCAAACTTTGAGTTCAAATCGTTCATTTTTCCTCAAATGCCTAACTAAAAAACGTCCATCTCTTAATCATCCCATCCGTGCCTAAAATCTTTAGTCTAGCTTTCCTTTTTTCTCAAACCATTTAATAACCTGCTGAACTGTCAAATCCTGAATTGGTATAGCAGATTCTTGAGCAACCTGCTTTAAAGGAGATAACGAGGCCATCACCAATTTAATAAAGAAACTCTCAAAATTAGCATCTATATCTAAATTTTGCTTCAGACTTTCATCCTTTTTAATCCAAGTTTCCACCTGTTCAGCAGGTATTTTCTCTGGAGTCAAACCTGTTTCAGTGGCTATTTGCCTTAAACACCTCAAAGAATAAATGGCCAATCGTGTTGAAAACTTATCCTTAGAAGTTAGGAGCGCTGCATCAACTTGAGCAGACTCCTCTGGCGTTAAAAATTCCATCGATGGTTGCATATCAACTTTTAATTTTATATTTTTTTATTGACAGTATAAAGAAAAATTACACCACTTCTTCGCTTCTTCCTTCTTCCTTCTGTTTAATAATTAAATAACCACAACGATGTTCTCCATTAACAATCCAATGGGTTCTCTCTACAGTACAATCAGGCAGTACAGCACCAAACATCTCTAACTCATGGCCACAAACACTGGGGAAAGATTCGGCCACATTAGATATGGCACAGTTATGTTCTATCAATATATATCCTTCAACTTCCTCTAAAGTTGAATCACTTTTGAATTTTGAATTTTCAATTTTGACCTGTTCATTAGGATACCACTCTGCCATGTAACCCTCAGCTTTGCGGAGTTCTACTAAATGGGCTACGCGCTCCTGCACTGATCCTGTTCCCAGTAGTTGGCGATAGTGCATTGCCTTACGTTGCCATTGTTTGTGCAGGATTTGGGTAAGTTGGTCATATCCCATAGTTTCTGCCAAAGTATCCAGAAAAGAAACAGCGAACTGATCGTAACTGTGGGGAAAGCGATCGCGTCCTTGAGTTGTCAGTTCATAGATATGTTGTGGCCTTCCCATTCCTGTTGCTACTGATTTATATGTAATTAGTCCTTCTGTTTCCAAATCTTTTAAATGGCGGCGTATAGCTTGGGGGCTAACTTCTAGGGACTCAGCTAATTCCAAGGCAGTAGCTTGAGTTCGCTTCATCAAATGTTGCAGGATTTCTTGTTTGGTTGAATTTTGTTGAGTTGTTTCCATTATTTCAATTATCAGTTATCAGTTATCAGTAACAACCTCTGTATTGGGACACTTGAAATACTGAAGTTGATTTTTTATTCCCTTAAAAGGACAAGAGACCTTATTTTTTGTTTTTTTGGTCAAAAAAAATTTTTTACTGGACTTTGACAATATCACTGTTGTTAATGTAACCTAAAATAGACTTAAGCAACAAATAAGTTGTTTAAATCCTAATGGCCACTAAAGCCTCTTTAAATTACTAAGTAAGTAAATCAGGACTTAGACACCCAAACAAGAAACCGAGTTTATTGCCCTGATTATTTCAAATCACGAAATTTCGTCGATCAACCCGGTTTCTGTGTAAGTCCTATAAATATAACTAGGAAATAATTACTAGGAAATAAGTAAAATGACTGCTAAAGTAACAACCTTAGTTAATCAACCTTATAAATATGGTTTCGTCACTGATATTGAATCAGATACTATTCCTCGCGGACTCAGTGAAGATATAGTTCGTCTGATTTCTGCAAAAAAGAATGAACCAGAGTTTATGCTTAACTTTCGCCTCAAAGCATATCAGAAGTGGTTGCAAATGAAGGAACCAGTATGGGCGCAGGTTGACTATCCAAAAATAGACTACCAGAATATAATTTACTATTCAGCGCCAAAGGTTCAAGATAAGAAAAAAAGCTTAGATGAAGTAGATCCTACTTTGTTGGATACTTTTGAGAAACTGGGTATCCCTCTATCAGAGCAGAAACGTCTGAGTAATGTTGCAGTTGATGCTGTCTTTGATAGTGTTTCTGTTGCTACTACTTTTAAAGAAAAGCTTGCTGAAGAAGGAGTGATTTTTTGCTCTATTTCTGAAGCAGTAAAGGAATATCCAGAATTAGTGGAAAAATATCTGGGTAGTGTTGTACCAGTGGGGGATAATTTTTTTGCTGCTCTAAATTCTGCTGTATTTAGTGATGGGTCTTTTGTTTTTATTCCTAAAGGTGTACAATGTCCGATGGATTTGTCTACTTACTTTAGAATCAATAATGGCGACTCTGGGCAGTTTGAGCGGACTCTTATTGTAGCAGAAGAAGGTAGTTCTGTCACCTATTTGGAAGGTTGCACTGCTCCGATGTTTGATACTAACCAACTTCATGCTGCGGTTGTTGAACTTGTTGCTCTGGATAACGCTGATATTAAATATTCGACTGTGCAAAACTGGTTTGCTGGAGATGAAAATGGTAAGGGTGGTATCTATAATTTTGTGACTAAGCGCGGTTTGTGTAAGGGAGTAAATTCTAAAATTTCCTGGACGCAAGTAGAAACTGGTTCCGCTATTACCTGGAAATATCCTAGTTGTGTTTTAGTAGGTGACAACTCAGTAGGAGAATTTTATTCTGTTGCTCTAACTAATAATAAACAACAAGCAGATACAGGTACAAAAATGGTACATATCGGCAAAAATACTCGCAGTACAATTATTTCTAAGGGTATTTCTGCTGGAAATTCTGCTAATAGTTACCGTGGTTTAGTGAAAATGGGATCTGGTGCGAAGGGTGCGCGGAACTATTCTCAATGTGACTCAATGTTAATAGGCGATCGCGCTCAAGCAAATACTTTTCCCTATATTCAAGTAGATAATAATACTGCTAAGGTTGAGCATGAAGCTTCTACTTCTAAAATAGGAGAAGACCAACTTTTTTATTTTACTCAAAGAGGTATTTCTGCTGAAGATGCAGTGTCTATGATTATTAGTGGTTTCTGTAAAGATGTATTTAATGAATTACCGATGGAATTTGCTGCGGAAGCTGATAAGTTATTGAGTTTGAAATTAGAAGGAACGGTGGGATAATTAATAATTGATAATGGATAATGAATAATTGATAATTAATTCCTAGAGGTTTAAAGCTTTTCCTTACCAATGGATAATTGATAATCAGAGATGGTTGGCATTATTTATTATTCATCATCAATTAATAATTAGCCTAAAAATGTAGGTTGGGTAGAACAAAGTGAAACCCAACATCAGCGTTATTATTGCCATACTTTATAAAAATCTGTCTTAATAAGGGATAGGTTATTAAGTAATTATGCAGGATTAATTACATATACTTTCAAGTCTAAAAGCATATATTCCTGTGATTTAGGAATAAAATTAGGTACTTGTTGTTGGGTTTTTCCGTTGGAAATGCTCCGCAAACGTTCTATGCTGTGCAATGCTAACGCAAACAACCCAACCTACACTTATTCAAGGATTTTACTAAAAAAAATAATTCAGAACTATTCAAAGGTGTAAACATGATTAAAGAAAATAGCGAAGTTATTTTATCTGTTAAAAACTTAACAGCTAATGTCGAAGGAAAAGAGATTCTTAAAGGTTTGAATCTAGAAATAAAAGCTGGAGAAATTCATGCTATTATGGGTCCGAATGGTTCCGGTAAAAGTACCTTTTCTAAAGTATTGGCAGGTCATCCTGCCTACGAAGTTACAGGTGGAGAAGTTACATTTTTAGGAAAAAATTTATTAGAGATGGAGCCAGAAGAACGGTCATTAAATGGGGTGTTCTTGGCTTTTCAATATCCTCTGGAAATTCCTGGAGTGAGCAACTTAGACTTTTTGCGAGTTGCTTATAATACTAAACGTAAATATCAAGGATTAGAAGAATTAGACGCTTTTGATTTTGACGATTTGGTACAGGATAAATTAGGTATTGTCAAGATGAAACCAGAATTTTTAGACCGCAGTGTAAATGAAGGTTTTTCTGGTGGAGAAAAGAAGCGAAATGAAATCTTACAAATGGCATTGTTAGATCCAAAATTAGCAATTTTAGATGAGACAGACTCAGGATTAGATATTGATGCTTTGAGGATAGTCGCAAACGGAGTAAATGAATTGGCAAATGAATCAAATTCTATGTTAGTAATTACTCACTATCAACGTTTATTAAACTATATTGTGCCAGATTTTGTTCATGTAACTGAAGGCGGTAGAATTATTAAAACTGGTACAAAAGAATTAGCATTAGAACTAGAAGAAAAAGGTTACGATGATGTGATTGAAGAAGCAAAGGTAGGGGTTTAAATAATTAATAATTAACAATTAATAATTAATAATTACCTCTTCTTAAAAACTAAGATGATTGGTTCAGAGGAACTTTTTTCTCCCTGAAATGAAAGGAGAGGTTTAAAACCTTAATTTTTGGGAAGATAATTTCTCAGAAACTTTTATAAATTTCCTTGAGCGGATGAGTAGAATAGTAGGGACGTTTTGCTGCGGAACATGTTTTGCTGGCGCATAACTCCGTTAACGGCTGTCGCCGACATGGAAAGCGGAACATTCCGGAACGGAAAACGCATTTTTGCCTGTGCAACGTCCCTACACATAAAAAGAATTAACACTAACTGATTGATAGATAATTATCAAAAAGATTAAAAAAAAGTGTGTTAATTACTTAATAATTGAAGTGTTACCTAAGTATAGTATGATAGCAGTCGAAGCAAAGGACGCGGACATTTATCAATGCTGTTTTGCTACGCAAACATATTGCGAAGCATTCCGTAGGAAAACGCGGAGCGTTTCCCTATACGAAAAACCCTTGGAAATTCAACTGTTCCCAGTTCCCAGTTCCCAGTTCCCTAGTTTTGATAATTGGTATAAAAATTATGCAAGTGTCTGTAAAACCAGAGATATCTTATTTAGATAAATTACTCGAAGAATCTTGTAAAGGAGTTTCTCCAACTGTACCTCCAGAATTTCCTTTAGGTGCAAATATGGCAGCTTGGTTACAACAGGTTCGCGATCGCGCAGCAACTTGGGTGCGTGAGTTAGCTTTTCCGACTAAGCAAGATGAGGAATGGCGATTTACTGACTTATCTGCAATGATGAAGTTAGGTTTCCAAGCACCTGCTCCTGTAGAATTAGATGCTTTGAGTATCGCTCCCTTTATTTTACCGGAAGCAATAGACAGTCGGTTGGTATTTGTTAATGGAGTATTTGCACCTAACTTATCATCCCTGACAGATATAGAAAATGAGATATTTGTAGGCAACTTGGGACAGTTACCAACCGAATATCAAGAGCGCATCGGCAATTATTTGGCGCAACAACCAGGAAGTCAAGAAGTATTTACTTCCTTAAATACTGCTGGTTTAACTGATGCAGCAGTAGTATGGTTGCCAAAAAATCAGGTGGTAGAAAAACCAATACATCTATTATTTATTGCTACTGAGACGGAAATTCCCATATTGACTCAGCGTCGTTGTTTAGTAGTAGCGGAAAGTAATAGTAGCGCGAAAATAGTTGAGCATTGCGTGACAGCAGAAGTCATTTGTCCAGAAGCACCAAGTTCTCACCCTTATCTGACAAATACTGTTACAGAAATATGGGTAGAGGAAAATGCCGAAATTAATCATACCAGGGTGCAACGAGATGCAGGAGCAGCATTTCATATTGGCAAAACAGCGATCGCTCAAGCAAAAAATAGTCGTTATAGCTGTAATGCTATTCATTTAGGGGCAAAGTTATCTCGTCATAATTTAGAAGTGACTCAAATGGGTGAGGGAACAGAAACTAATCTTTATGGTTTGTCATTTATTGGTAACGCTCAAGAAGCGGATACTCACAGCAGCATTATTTTGAATCATCCCCATGGTGTTACCGACCAACTTTATAAGTCTATTGTTGACAATAAAGCACATTCTGTATTTAATGGTAAAGTCTATGTTTCTCAAACTGCACAGTTAACAAATGCTGCTCAGTTAAATCGTAATTTGTTGCTTTCTTCTGGTGGAAGAGTTGATACAAAACCGGAGTTAGAAATTATTGCCGATGATGTTAAATGTTCTCACGGAGCAACTGTTAGTCAGTTAGATGATGATGAAGTATTTTATCTACAAAGTCGAGGTTTAAGTCAAGAAGCAAGTCGCAACTTATTAATTGATGCTTTTGCAGCAGAAATTATTAACAAGTTACCCCTACCTTCTTTGCAACATATTTTAAAACAATGTGTCGCTTGTAAAGTTTAAAAGAAGGAATAGTTCATTAATTGATAATTGATAATGGATAATTGATAATTACCTCTGGTTAAAACCTTTCTTGATTGAATATAAGGAAATACTATTTCTTTTTTTTCCTTAAAAGGGGAGGCTTTAGACCAGAATCATCTAATTATTTGATTGTTTAATTATTAATTATTTCGGCAAGAAGTAATTAAGGAGGAAAGTGAGTTAAAAAGTAGATTTAAACTTACAGTAAGCTCCAAGTCTATGAGGTAAAAATATTATTAATAATAAAACCTTTGTAGTGCAGGCATCTTGCCCATGAGATTGTTTCCGGAATTACTATTTCCTACTCCTTAAAAAAACTGAAATAGCAGTCGAAGTAAAGGGCGCGGACATTTATAAATCCTGTTAGCAGAGCTTTTCCCTATACGAAAAATCCTTGGACAGTTTGCTATTCCCTATTCCCTATTCCCTATTCTCTATTCCCTAGCGCTACGCGCTATAACTGAAAAAATGACTATTATTCAAGACAGAACTTTGGCAGATAAAGTACGAGCAGATTTTCCGATTTTAAATCAGGAAATAAATGGTAAACCACTGGTTTATTTAGATAATGCTGCTACTTCCCAAAAACCTTTAGCA
>NZ_LGSU01001256.1 GCF_002260545.1 Hydrocoleum sp. CS-953
AGGATAAATATTTATCTCAATAATATTATAAATAAGCTTAAGTGATAAAAAGACTTTTTTTTAATCTCGATCAGGGTAACAATCAAGGATAAAACTCTTATCTTACAATATCATGTTCAGTTGAATGTTTATCACATGGTTAAGGGAAATAGAAAGATAGGAAGTTAGGGAAAATAGGGAGATTTGCTATTCATTGTGAGAGGATAGCTTTTTTTATAATTAATTAATAATTAAATAAATTAAATAGAAGAGAATAAAGTTCTAAAAGAGGCAGAAACCCCTACCAAACTAGGAATTTGGTGACCAAACCCCTACGAGGGATCGATTGTACCGATACTACCGAATTTGATATCACTCAATAGGTAAACACCAAGAAAAGTAGGAAGGTTCCATGCAACCTCCCTACAATTTTATTGAACTAAACAGGGTTATTCAAACATCATTTTACTTAAGCATCAAACCAGTCTCTAAATTTTTGCTTAAACTACTATCTCAAGGAAATCATCAGCAGTGATATTAGCTACATTTACGCCTGGTAATTGAATTTCTAAATCACCATTTTCACTCTCAATGCTAGTGCCACCGTTTTCAGCTTCAATCTCCAAGTCAGCAAAGGTTAGATTACCTCTTAAACGAATGAAGTCTATTCCGTCTTCAAAGTCAGTGATTATATTCTCACCATGATTACTGCTGAAATCAAAGAAGTCGCTACCAGTTCCACCAGTGATTATATCATCACCCCTTTGAGCAGCAATAATATCACGACCTGCACCACCATCAATGATATCGTCACCTCGGCGTACTATGATCAAGTCATTACCATCTCCAGCGAAGAGCTGGCAAAAGCTTGAGTTTTGTCTCTTGCTTGTCTTCAATTAATATCTTCCCACCACATTCATCAAATTGCAATAGCTCGAGCCAGACAAGTTACACCCACGCTCANTTACCTCTTAAACGAATGAAGTCTATTCCGTCTTCAAAGTCAGTGATTATATTCTCACCATGATTACTGCTGAAATCAAAGAAGTCGCTACCAGTTCCACCAGTGATTATATCATCACCCCTTTGAGCAGCAATAATATCACGACCTGCACCACCATCAATGATATCGTCACCTCGGCGTACTATGATCAAGTCATTACCATCTCCAGCGAAGAGTTGGCAAAAGTTTGAGTTTTGTCTCTTGCTTGTCTTCAATTAATATGTTGCCAGTACATTTATGAAATTGCAATAGGTTGAGCGAGATAAGTTAGACGCAAGTTAAAAGTTTTGTCTGCATCAGTTAGACGCAAATTAAAAGTTTTGTCTGCATTTTCCAGAATAGTGCATACTTGAGATCGGCTACCAACTTGATATCTGCTAACACATGATTACTCAAGGCGTTTTCAATTTTTTCTCATGCTTTCTTTACGGTGTTACTGAAGCACGGGTATAATTTTTGGCATTGATATAAGTGGGGTGGGCATCCTGCCCGCCCGAAAATATTGGGGAGATGAGGAGATGGGAAGATGGGCAGATGGGCAGATGGGCAGATGGGCAGATGGGCAGATAAGCGAAAAATTTGGCAATAGCTTAAGATAGAACATTTTCTTATACCGAATTAAGCGGAATTAGTATAAAAAGAGTTACAAATTACTTAGTAGCCCAATTCCCCAATACCATTAGTATAATTGAGGTACTTAACCTTGTTTTACTAAAGATAATCGCCAGAAACTTCACTCTTGGCCCTCTATCCCTAATAATCTCTGTAATGGTAATCATATTGGCCTCTAATAACATTTAGTTCTCCACACTAGGGGCAAATGGAGCAGGAACGAAGCTACTAAAGCTCCAATATTATTGGATGTGGGGTTTGGAGAACAATAAACCCTGTGTCTTTAGGCCGAGCATACATGGCTCGCCAATATAAAAATAGGTGTTTTCCTCGGTCATCCTCTGCAAACAATAATGACTCTTTCTATAATTAATTTGTCTTACAGCGCTTTTCAGATGGATAAACCACATCGTCATAATCAAAACTCTGTAGGGACGTTTCGCTGCGCGACATATAAAGCGGAGCTTTGCGTTAGCACATGGCCATTCGCCCCTACCGTGGTCTACTGAAATGAAAACCGCTGTAATGCTACTTAGAAATTTTCTGGGAGAAAAAATGCCTGTTTGCCCAGCATTCTGTCGGAAATGTCAGTCCCATTAAGTCTATTATTTCTTGAAAATCTATCACTTCTTATACTATTTCTTTGTAAGAATGCACTTCATAATTGTTGCTCAAACCTGATTAAACTGATACCAATTCACTTTAGATGTCTCACAAATAGTTTCAAACTTTAGATGTGAAATAATTTCCTGAAATTACTGTAGCGTAAAAGTTTTGAGCCTATGAAATCTTAATTTTTGACTGTCTTGAGTGCGTCTTACATTCTGGAGAGGCTGTGTGCGGAATTACTTCCGCACTTTATAGAACCCCTGAAGGGATCTATTTAAAATTAGAGATTGAGAGTAGGGGAGTGGGGGTACGGACGTTGCATGCAACGTCCGTACGAGAGTGTCGAGAGATGGGGAGATGGGGTGTATTAGATATCTCCCACTCATCCAATCATCAAATCAATTATTACCCATTTTTTATCAATTAATTCTCCCTCCGACCTATTTTCTGGAGATACGGTTAGGGGTTCTATACGCCCCGCAGGAAACCTCAAAATTACGCACTCGCTTTTGTAGGGGCGAATGGCCATTCACCCCTACTTTTAACTTCCGTGAAACAGGATGACTATTCTCATCTTCTATTAAGTTCAACTTAATGGAGAAATAGTATTAATCTTCTTTCCTACATAATATAATTTTTTTAACTCAACACTTAAACAGACCTAATTTTCAACCTTAAGTCATTTTTAATCCAGAAAAAAACTAGCTAATTTATGAGTAATAGGAATATTTTTCGGAATTATTTTTAATGAGGNTTAAGTTCAACTTAATGGAGAAATAGTATTAATCTTCTTTCCTACATAATATAATTTTTTTAACTCAACACTTAAACAGACCTAATTTTCAACCTTAAGTCATTTTTAATCCAGAAAAAAACTAGCTAATTTATGAGTAATAGGAATATAGTATTTAATAAATAAAAAGTTAAATCTCATATGTTTCGCAATCAATAATCTAGATTTATTTCTGTTATTTAGATTTAAGATAACAATTAAAATGAAGCTAATAACTTTGAATATTTAGATTACAAATAAATGAGAAAAAGCTTAATTTTTAGCAAAAGCAAAAAACAAAAAAAATAATCTTGAAGAAGAATATCTCAATGGCAAATCTAAATATTACAGATTTAACCCCTGAATTTATGGCTGAAGCTATTACCAACGCTAAAGCACCTTGCCACAATTCTATGTACGAAACCTCTGATGGACAAGCAGGAGAAGTTGTATGTTGTTTTGATACTATTGGCCATCTTTATTGTAGATGCTCTTGTTGTCCTCCAACGATAGTAATGGTGTATCAACTTTGAAATGATAGATAAATTTTTCTGCCCTAGAAAGCAGAGGACAGGAAGGAGGAAAAAAAGTTTTTAGCTGGCCAACTGACTTGAAGACTCCTAGCAAGCAAAATATTGGATTTACTGGTCAATTAGTATTGTTCTGAAATTGACAGTCAATTTTTCTCCATACCTCACTCCACTTGATTAATCAACAAATTTAGTAATCTATTTTACAAAAATTAATTTTTTTTCCAAGTAGTTGCTAAATTTTTGCAACAGGGTTATAATCTACTTAATAGCTACTTATCTAGCAAAAAAAAATTGACAGAGAGGATGAGTCTATCTCCCTGTCACCTAATATTCTTGTATTTTATTCCTGATGGAAGTTTAACAGGCAAAATCTGACTTAATTTGGTTTCCGATTTTTGCCTGCCAAATCTACGAAAATCAAGAGTTTTGCTAGTTTAAATTTATTATATTACAAACAAAAATTCTTTTCGGAGATTTTTTTGAAGATATTNATATGCCTCAAAAATTCATGCCCCAAACCCAAACCAGCAGAAGCACCTTCAATTAAACCAGGAATATCAGCAAAAACAGTACCATCTCCAAAAGGTTTCCGAAAATTATTATATTACAAACAAAAATTCAGGTGTTGTATCTACTTCTATGTTGATAATTTTCCAGAACAGTTAAATTGCCAACTTGTACAACTTGTAATAGTTAACCTAGTTCAATACTACTAATGTATCTGGAGCTAGGAAATGGTCTAAATGATATGCACGCTCTTCTGTTTCAAGTAGAATTTTCTCATAGAGGTAGCGAGTAGCGCGATCGCCTAAACTTTCAGCTTGTCCAGCAAGACGACGTAATAACTTAATTACTTCCTGTTCTGCTTCTAGATCGTGTTCTACCATAACGCGAGAGCTAAAGCTACCATCTACTTCTGGAGTAAAGCAGCACATTTCAGCTAACTTAGCAAAGCTAGCAACTGGAACACCACCCAGACCATTTAGACGTTCTGCTAGTTCATGGATATGCTCTCTTACATCATCATAACTTTCTTTAAAGAAGTCATGTAGTTGGGTGAACTCTGCTCCTTCTACAACAAAATGGTGTTTCTCATATTGGAGATATAAAGCCTGGAAACTGGCCAAAGCAGCATTCATACCTTCGCATACTGGTGTAGTTACCTCTTTTTCTAATCCAACAGGATTATCCTTAATTTCACCAAATGCTTGTACTGGAGTAGCTGTAGTCATATTATTTATTCCTCTGTCAATTAACTTAGTTTAATGCTAGTTATCTAGCTTTTTTTATTGCTAATAGTCTTAAGTCTACCACAGTTAATAGGAGAGTCAACCTGAGTCAGGTTCACAGATAAAAGATATTGTGAGTTAGCAAGTAATTTTTATCAGACTATTGAGAAAATTTATTAGGTAGTGTATACTTACAAATAAAGGCTTTCTGGTAGAAACATACTCCACTTCCACCAGAGCTGACAAATAAACTTAGTGCTAATATATTTCAATTGTAAAAAAATGAGTACATTCAACCAGAGGCCAGACACCTGCGAAATTTTACCAGTAAGTTGTGTAGATAGATGGCAAGTCTATAGACGCTTACAAGAGTTAGATATTGATTGTTCGTGTGAAGCAGAAAAGCCATTGCAAGTAAATCTAAAAAACACAAATGAAGCTAACCAACTAGAAAGTGTTTTAAAACAATTCACAGCTCATCGTCACGAATTGGTGCAATTGTTACAAAGTTGTTGGGAGGTTAGCTAATATCCTGAATTAATACCATGAATTAGATAGAGGCAAAAGTAATGTATTTATCTGTTTAGAGATACAAAACTTTTACCTAAGTAATTAGACTTATTCCAAGCCACACAGACAACCATTAGTAAGCAAAAGTAACCAACAATGTCTAAATTGAAGAAGCATCAGAAAAAATTCAGCCTCGAAGGAAAAGTTCAAGAAGTTACCATCAAAGATGGCTATAAAGTCAAATATGTTCATGTAGAGACACCCGCCGGAAATAATTATGTTGTCAAAATAGCCAAGCGTTTACGACGGAATTTTTCATCGGTATTAATACCAGGTTTAGGGGTGAAAATGACTGGTGAAATGACAGTATGTCTAAAAACTGGTGAAGAAGAATTGAAAGCTTTCGAAATTATACCAGATTTTAGCAATAATTCAACAGTACCATGCCAAAATCATACTGTCCAATTAGTTGATGATTCATCTAGCCCACTCATAGAGCTAAGATTGCCAGAAACTGAGCATATTTGTAGTAAATCTCAAAAAGTAACTGGAGCTAATCCTAAATGTCCTGCTAAAAAAGCTCAGATTTTGGTATGTCAAAAATCTGATTGTCAAAAACGAGGTGCAGGCAAAGTTTGTCAAGCATTATCTGCAGCACTTAGCGATCGGGGCTTACAAGACCAGGTGACAATTAAGAAAACCGGATGCCTGAAAAAGTGCAAAGCAGGACCAAATATGGTAATTATGCCGAACAAAGCTAAATACAGTCGGATTAGTTCAGCAGAAATTCCCGAAGTAATTGAAAAACACTTTGCCTTAGAAGCATAACACAAAAGTTTCCAGATTCATGGTAGTTTTCTCTAATTCCAATCTCTTTCTAGGGATTGGAAATATTCTGCTGTATAATTAGGGTTTGCTGAAAAAAGCAGAGTGTGGCGAGGGTGGGGAATGTGGGAAGTGTGGGGAGGGTCGGAAGACTAGAGAAAGTCGGAATAATAATTGTCAAAAAATTAAAAGTAAAATCAATTCTCCCATGGGAAATTATCTCTTATTTCTTCCTACTCCCTACTCCCTCTTTTCCGGATATGTCGAATAAATTAGTTGAATTCTGTACTAAAAAAGATTGTTTGGGAATACCGATCGCAATTCCTTCGCGCTCGAAAGCTATCTTTACACGACGCCGTAATTCCCGATTTACCATCCAGTGTTCTCCAGGTTGAGTGGGAAGCAACAGACGTATTTTAATTCCTTGGTGAGATATTTCTTCCACACCAAATAATTGAGGAGGCGCGACGATCAATTGACTCCAGTTAGGGTCATCATGTAATTCCTTTGCTACTTGTTCAAAAACAGATAATGCTCTGTCCACATCAGTTTCGTAGGATACCTCCACTGTATAGTCAACCTGTGACCAATCTTTAGTATGGTTCTGCAAAATCTTAATTTGATGATGGGGAACAGTAAACAAAACTCCTTTAAGATTGCGAATTCTTGAATAGAGAAGATTGACTTCTTCCACACGACCTTCAACATCCTCTATCACAACCCAATCTCCCACGGCAAAAGAATCAGTAATCAGAAATACAGTACCATGAACTAAATCTTGAATGAGCGTTTGTGCGCCAAAAGATATAGTTAAACCAACAACACCTGCTCCAGCTAAAATAGGAACAATAGAAATATCAAGGAATCGTAGAGACACAAAGATTCCAATCAGAATGATTAGGGCTGCCTTAATACTAGCAAAAGATTGCTTTAAAGTAGATAAGCGTAATTTTTGGCGAGTATCAACTNGTACCATGAACTAAATCTTGAATGAGCGTTTGTGCGCCAAAAGATATAGTTAAACCAACAACACCTGCTCCAGCTAAAATAGGAACAATAGAAATATCAAGGAATCGTAGAGACACAAAGATTCCAATCAGAATGATTAGGGCTGCCTTAATACTAGCAAAAGATTGCTTTAAAGTAGATAAGCGTAATTTTTGGCGAGTATCAACTTGTTCAGAAAGAATTTGTATTTCTGACCAAATGTTTAGGAGCCAACTAAAGACTATATCTGCGACTTTATTAATTACAAACAGAGTTAACCAAAGTCCAAATAAGAGCCTCGGTTTGTAAATCAACCATAATCCCAAGGGTCTAGTATAGGGAAATAGCCCAAAAATTATCGCTAAACCTACTAACCAAATCCAGATTAGAACTAATGTTAGTAAATACCATAACCAAATATTACTTTTAATGTTCTGCCTTAACTTTTGCTTTTTCTCGTCTAGACTAGGAGATGGAAACCAATTAGCGATCGCTTTAAAAATACCACCAACTTGCCCTAATTTTTTTTTAGGGATCATTCCTTGAATCTTGATCAGCCAGGATGATAATTTAGTATCAGGAGAGAATGAAGAGTCAGTAGAGATTTTTGTCAGATACTTGTGGTGTGATTCCGTTCTCCATTCTAATAATCTTCGCCACAGCATCACAATGAAAGTGATAACCAGTAACAAGCAAAGGAATTTTGCTCCTTTTATCCCTTGAAGTTTTAAATATTCTGGTTGTCTTTCTTTCCAGGCAGCTATTAGAATTTCTCGCACTTTTACACTTGCTTGTTTCGACAATTCTGAGATAGGACGCCCATACAACTGAGCATCTGCTTTAGTCAAAGTCAGCAGGGTTAATGGTTGTAATTTTTTATTGTCTGAAACAATTATTACGGTTTCACCATTAAGGATACCAGAAATAACTTTCAAAGTTTGAGGATCGAAACTTTGCTGAACAATAGATTTTAATCTTTTCTCAATTATCCTCACTCTTTCTGTAACCAAAATATTGATATCATCCTTGGTATTTATATCTAAGTTATTAGTGGCTGCAACTTGAAAAACTAAGCGTCCGTCTAATTTGACTGCTGCATATTCGAGATTACCTATTTTGCCGGATAAAGAAGTTGGAATCTCAAGATTTTCAGAAAAATATGGTTGTTCCAGCAGAGAATTCAAGAACGAAGCCATGGAAGGCTCTATAATTTGAGCATTGACAAGTTCGGATGTAGCGATATAGCTGCCGCTAGGCTCCGCCAACGCGAACACTAGACTGAGAAGACTAATTAAAACTAATTTCTGCCAAGAATAGAAATTGAAAAAGTCTCGAAGCATTTTTACCTTTTACTCTACTGGGATATTTAGTCTACTCTTTAAAAGTATCAGGATATAGAGCTTCTGATTTTACTCTTACGAAGGCTAATAAAGATGATTTATATAGAAAAAGATTTATACTTTACTTCAGCAACACCCGGAAGATAAAATTTTAACACAAAAGGTTCCAGATTTTAAAGTAGTTTTCTCTAGTTCCAATCTTTTTTTAGAAGCCCTAACCGTATCTCCAGAAAATAGGTCCTGGTGGAGAAGTAAT
>NZ_LGSU01001257.1 GCF_002260545.1 Hydrocoleum sp. CS-953
AAAATATATAATGAATAACCCAAAAGAAGATTATAGAAAAACGTTTCTAGAATTAGAAAAAGCAGCATCCAAATTTTGGCCTACAGAATTAGCTGAAATGGAAGCAGAGTTAAGCATAATGCCATTGTTGTTAAAAACACAAGAGCAATTTATTAAAATTTTAAGCATTGATGTATTAGAATTAGAGGACTTATTTACAATAGTCAACTCTTCAACTTTGTCAGGAAACTTATTTGTTAAGCATTTAGCTATTATGGCTGACTTTGGAGGAGAAATGCTTAAACGTATAAGTAGAGAGTTTAAAAATTTATTTCCTAATGAAGAAATGAAATATTACTGGAAAAGTAGTCAGCGCATTTATAAGTTTCAAGCCTTACCTACAAAAACTTTAAGTAATCAAACTCTTAAAATTAATGGAAAAGACCTTTTTGTAAAACATTCTTTAGATGAAAGACAAAAAGATGCTATTGCGCTTCTTTTATTTGGAAGTTCCTATAGCAATGCTAATGAAGAAATTGCTTCAATTTTAGCAAGATGTGAAATTGGTGATTATTTGGGTAAACCTAGTGAATTAGATAGTTTTATTAAGCAGCGATATATTTGGGTTAGTCGTATTACAGGAGGTGCAAAATCTAATGCTTTAGGTCATCTAGCCCAAAAATTTGTTGCTCAGTACATAAAAGATGAAATTGGAATTATTGGAATTGAAGTCAAATCTGATGCTACCTTACCTAATGTAACTCATACTGACCAAACTACAGGACGCTTAACTTCATTTGATATTATAGTCACAAAAAACCAGAAATATGTAGCTATAGAAGTAAGTTTTCAAGTAACTACTAATAGTGTTATTGAACGTAAAGGAGGACAAGCAAAAGCTCGTTATGAACAAGTTGAAGCAGCAGGTCACAAAATTGCTTATGTTATAGATGGAGCAGGAAACTTTGAAAGACAGTCAGCCTTACAAACAATTTGTTTGCATAGCCACTGCACTGTGGCATTTTCTAAAAATGAGTTGTCAATTCTTTGTAATTTTTTGAGAGATTACTTAGAAAACAATAATGATTGAAAAAAAAGGATAATTTACATAATATTTATAACAATTATAAAATGACCAAAATTAGTTTTATTGACTTATTTGCTGGTATTGGTGGAATGAGATTAGCTTTTGAACAAGCTGCCGAATATTTAAACATTGAAACTGAATGTGTATTAAGTAGTGAAATAAATCCTGATGCTGGTTTGGTTTATGAAAAAAATTTTGGTAAATATCCTGTAGGAGACATCCGCAAAATTGAAAAATTACCACCCCATGAAATATTATTAGCAGGATTTCCTTGTCAATCTTTTTCTTATGCTGGAAAAAAAGCTGGATTTGGAGATACTAGAGGTACGCTTTTTTTTGAGATTACCAGATTAATAGATACATACAAACCCCAAGGTTTTATCTTTGAAAATGTCCGTGGTTTGCTGACTAATGATAAAGGCAGAACTATCGAAACTATTAAACATGAAATTAAAAGTAGAGGGTATAATTTTGAGATATTTTTATTGAATAGTGCGAATTTTAATTTACCCCAAAATCGACTCCGGGTTTATATTGTCGGAGTTTTAGATAAAACACCAAAATTTAATTTAATTTCTGACCCCGGTCCGAAAGATTCTCATTCTTATCAACCGCAACAATTATCTTTATTTTATCCTCAGAAAAAATCTATAACTGTGGCAGATATTTTAGAAGATAATCCAGATGAAAAATATAATTGTTCGGAAAAATTTGTGGCAGCATTAAAAGAGAGATTAAATGGAAACTTGGATAAATTACATGGTATGAGATTAATTGATTATCGGGGTGGAAATTCGATTCATTCTTGGGAGTTGGGATTAAGAGGAAAATGTAGTGCTGATGAAATAGAATTAATGAACCGTTTGATTTTGAAACGGAGAAATAGTCAATTTGGGAAACATCAAGATGGTAAATTGTTGAGTCAGGAACAAATAGCTAGTTTTTTTCCTCATCCTCAGTTGGATATATTGCTCAATTCTTTAGTTAGTAAAAATTATTTGCAAATAGTCGAGTCAAAATATAAGCCAGTGGCAGGTAATTTTTCTTTTGAAGTTTACAAGTTTTTAGACCCCGATAAAATTTCTGTAACTTTGGTGGCAAGTGATGCTAATAGATTGGGAATTTATCATCAAAATAGAGTCAGAAAAATTACTCCGAGGGAAGCTGGGAGATTACAAGGTTTTCCAGATAATTTTATTTTGCATCCTGACAATAATAAGGCTTATTATCAATTGGGAAATTCTGTAAGTATTAATGTAGTTAAAGCNTTTATCATCAAAATAGAGTCAGAAAAATTACTCCGAGGGAAGCTGGGAGATTACAAGGTTTTCCAGATAATTTTATTTTGCATCCTGACAATAATAAGGCTTATTATCAATTGGGAAATTCTGTAAGTATTAATGTAGTTAAAGCCGTTGCTGAAGAATTGTTATTGAATATAATTAACTAGCTATTAGCCTTTTGAGCTTGAGTTAAAAAATAATCCATGATATAGCAATCCTAAGTAGGTTATAATATTTTATCGTAGGGGTTTGGTCTCCAAACCCAAGCTCATAATGGATTTGAAAACCAAACCCCTACAGTTTTTTCATAAATCATTTCTTAACCCAAGCGCATATAGCAGTGAGCGCTCAAGTATTTACAACCCCCAGCTCAAACTGCCTTTTAAAAAAGGTGTACAAAAAATAATCTATAAATATGCCAGCGCACATTGCTATAAGGGATTTGGAAACCAAACCCCTAGAGTTTTTTTCATAAATCATTTNTAGCAGTGAGCGCTCAAGTATTTACAACCCCCAGCTCAAACTGCCTTTTAAAAAAGGTGTACAAAAAATAATCTATAAATATGCCAGCGCACATTGCTATAAGGGATTTGGAAACCAAACCCCTAGAGTTTTTTTCATAAATCATTTCTTATGGCTATTATGTTATAAAATTCTGGTTAAATTAAAAGGATAAAAATCATGGAAAATTCTCTAGAATCAAAAGCAGAACAATTAGCAGTAATTCAAGAAAATGCAGAAAAAATAACAACAACTGCCTCTGAAGGATATAAACAAATTGCGGAAAAAGGTACGGTAATAATTTTTAGACAATTAGAGGGAAATAGTACAGTTTTAGCAGACTGGCAAGTGAAGTTTAAACCTATTAGTCAAATCCCATCAATAATTACTGATTGGCAACAAATGGGTTTAGAAAAATTGATGAATAATTATAATCCAGAAGTAGCAGTTGTTTGTACTTTTTTATATCCCAATGGCAGCCATACCAGTTATCATTTTGAAATGGAATAAATCTTGAGTAGGGAAGTGTGGGAAGTAAGGAAGTGGGGGAGTAGGGAGGTGGGGGAGCAAGGGAGAATTAACAAAGCCAGATAGGAAAGCCGTCGGATTGGCGACGGACAGAAGTTGTTTTTGTACCGGGGATTAGAGCAACTCTCCAAAAACATTTCGCCTGGCTACAATAGACATCTCCCTTAATAAAAAATAAAATCAATTATCTCACATAAATTATCAATTCTTTCCCCCTACTCCCTACTCCCTTAATAAAAAATAAAATCAATTATCTCACATAAATTATCAATTCTTTCCCCCTACTCCCTACTCCCTACTCCCTGTGCTAATAACTATAAAAGGAAAACCGAACTTTTTGTCAAGTTTTCCGACTATAAATAGATAAATAATCATAGCTACAATGAAATAGAAATCATAAAAAACCAAAAACTACCAGATAATATAAATAGCAACCATTAGCCTTGAAAGGAGGCACCCTTTATGAACTTAGTAAAAACTGTTGCTTTATTAGGTATACTTAGTGCCCTATTAGTTACAGTTAGTTATTGGTTAATAGGTGGCACAACTGGTGCTACAATAGGTCTACTTTTAGCTGCTATAATGAACTTAGGTTCCTGGTTTTTCTCAGATAAAATTGCTCTGGCAGCTTATAATGCTCAACCAGTAAGTCAAGCAGAAGCACCTGGAATATATGAAATCGTAGAAAGACTTTGCGATCGCGCACGTCTACCTATGCCAGCAGTTTATATTATTCCTACTGCTTCAGCAAATGCTTTTGCTACAGGCCGTGATCCCCATCATGCAGCAGTGGCAGTCACAGAAGGTATTATGAGAATATTACCAGAGGATGAACTTGAAGGAGTTATTGCCCATGAACTTAGTCATATCAAAAATCGTGATACCTTTACTCAAGCGGTAGCTGCTACAATAGCAGGTGGAATATCTTGGTTAACTCAAATAGCTAGTTATTCTATGTGGTTTGGTGGGGGTTCGAGAAACGACAACCGAGCTAACCCAGTAGTCATGTTATTGACTATTATGTTAGCTCCGGTAGCTGCAAGTATTGTGCAAATGGCAATTTCTCGGACTCGTGAATTTGCTGCCGATGCGGGAGCTGGTAACTTAACTGGCAACCCCCGCGCTCTAGCTCAAGCTTTGCAAAGGTTAGAGCAGAATGCCCGACAAATGCCATTAAATGCTAATCCTGCTTTTGCACCATTATTAATTATCAATGGATTTTCTGGTAGAATGATGGCGAATTTATTTTCTACCCACCCATCCACAGAAGCAAGGATTGAAAAATTGTTACAATTAGAGCAAAAATTATTGGGATAAGTTAGAATTTAGAATTCAGAATTCAGAATTCAGAATTTAGAATTCAGAAGTTAATTTATGACTGTGAATAAGTTTGAGAACTGAATGCTTATAGCTATAGCTATATAATGTAAATTGTAATCAGTAAATTAGTAAAATTAGGAGCAAAAAATTATGACGGAACAAAATCAGCAAAAAGAAGGAGCTATTGTAGAAGTAGAGCAAGAATCAAATGCAATTACCTCTACTACTGGAAGTAGCAACCCTCAGCAAGAAACCCAAGAATTGATGGAGGCAATCAAAAGATTGGCTCAGTCAGAAATGGAAGCTGCAGGAGAGTTTACCCGTGATAGTTATATTCAAGCAGTAAAACAAGCAAGGGAAACTATCGAACGAATTAGACTTATCGATCCCCAGAAAATAGAAGAAACTGGTAAAAAGATAGAGAAAGATATCGAAACTAACTGGGAGACAGCAGTGAAAGAAGTCCAGGATTTTGGCGATCGCTTAGTTAAAGCAGGTCAAGCAGCTTGGGATGTGTTGACTAAACCTAAAGAATAATTCTCCAAATCAGGGTAGGAGTCAGGAGTCAGGAGGACTGAGTCAGGAGAAACGGGAATTATAGGGGAGCTAGAAGAAAGAATTACAAGAGTGATTTTTCCGCCATACTATTGCCCAAAATGCTAACTTTTTGAGCATTTTCAACTGAAAATCAGGCACTTTTTTCGACCTAAAAAGGTTACAGTCTTTACCTGTAAATGGTTTGAGATTTAATCAGCAAACCCTAATTAGTAGACAACAGTAGGGACGTTCAATGGAACGTCCCTACAAGGTTTTGGTTGTTTAGTTATCTATCACGCCAGCATTTACAGGGGTTTTCATTTCGGTAGACCACAGTAGTAGCTAGCTTGAAAATGTGGCGTTGGTGAAACACGGTATGATTTATTGTCCGGATAAGAGCGCAAACAAAAAACTTTCTCCCTCTACTATTCTTTCTTCTTCTTTCTTTCCTCCTGACTCCGTACGGACGTTGCGTAACAAAAATGCGTTTTCCGTTCCGGAATGCTCCGCAAACATGTCGCGTAGCAAAACGTCCCTACCTCCTGACTCCTAAATAATTAAGATTAGTATCATACATGCTCTTCACCAACGCCGAAAATGTGAGTTGAAAAAACCTAACCCCCCAACCCTCTTCCCTGCTAGCGTTGCAGGAGAGGGGCACGGGGAGAGGTCTTCGGTGATTGGCTCCTTACCCACAATTTTCGCGAATCACCCCTACTGACTTGCGCGTGTAGCATCGAAATTTTGAGCCTATAAAATCTTACTTTTAACTTTTGACTTTTAACTTTTGACTTCAGTGAAACGCTATTATTCCTGCATCCCTTCGTAAAGGAGTCTCGTCAACAAACGGATACCATCGCTTTCTTTTAACTCTGCATAAGACGCGGGCGGACGTTTACCCATGTCTCGGAGATCGGAAAATAGTTCTAGGTGAAACTGACAAGTAAAGGAACGCCTAATTTGCTTGGTTTCAAAATCTTTGTAGTTGATACAAGTACAAGAGCATTCCGTTAAAATTTCACCACCTTCAATTTCTGTAGAAGCTAAAATTTATACAGAATAAGGCAATCTTATAGCAACAGCCAGGGCGATTAGGACATAGACTGATGATGAATCAAAGACCACGGAAACACTTTTCCCACTGTTCCCTGTTCCCTGCTATAATAGCCAAGCAAGAGGACTATTTGCTATGAGATAGCGATAAGGAACTAAAGCATCGTGGAGCATCATGTATGCCCAGTTAGCAAAAAGGACTGCTTCTTCATTTACCTCATCAGAGTGGAACATAGCAATATNCTGTTCCCTGTTCCCTGCTATAATAGCCAAGCAAGAGGACTATTTGCTATGAGATAGCGATAAGGAACTAAAGCATCGTGGAGCATCATGTATGCCCAGTTAGCAAAAAGGACTGCTTCTTCATTTACCTCATCAGAGTGGAACATAGCAATATTGATATCGTTCTCATATTGGAGAATCATAGTATCAATAACTCCTGAAAACTCATCCGCCATTACATCGTGAGCTTTCAGTAGTTCTATAGGAATTTTTGATGTTTTAGGGCTGGGGGGTTCATAAGGCAATAAATAGCGATAGAACTCCGTTCCGCTTCGCGATCGCCAATTTCTTTCTCTTCATTACGGACTACAGCAAATTGTGGGTCGTTCCATCCTTTAGCAACTACCCTACTAGACTGACACACCTTAAATGGTGCAATAAATGTAGGTTGGGTTGAGGAACAAAACCCAACAACAGTCCTTCTCCCGTACGGACGCCCTNTAGGTAGGTCTTCTCCCACAGCACTAATTTTTTTGCAGACATCCTGAATGAAAGGTAAAGCATCTCCTGTCTTATCATTTTCCAAAGATTCTATACTTAAAACCTCTGCTACTGCTTTACGCAATAAGCGCACATGACATTCTGCTGCTAATTGATAGCCCAGGCAAATCATAATCATAGGGCTAGTACAGGGATTTCGCGACAGCAGCAAAGCCTCTACGAGAGAAAACATATCATCGCGAGAACAGTTGGGATGAGTCCATTGAGCAGGATCGTCAACGGACGTACCCCCTCCTTCTATTACTATCGCCATACTGGAGGTAAGAATTGGAACTACTAGATCCAGGTCTATGATACCAGTTGACCAGGCTGGAAACAATATTGAGTCACATATTGTTTGAGTCATAAAGGCAAGGTTTTTGGAAGCTCGTACTTCTTCACCTTGGTTATTGATACCGACGTGTTCCCAAGGTTCAATAATGGTAATAGCGTTCCGGAATAGTTGAGGATGGGTAGCCAAAAATTCAAAATCTTCACGGGTTGAAATCACCTTCTCTAGAGGTTGTGCGTATCCCCATTCAAATTTACCATCCTCAGAAAATACTGGTTTTTCCACCATTGGGTCTTCTGATTTGCGGTCTGCTAAAAAACGGCCTCACAAAATATGTATTGAGCTTACATCCGAACCGTATTCGCTGATGTAACCAGGCGTTAAGCGCCAATTAGCTGTTGTCATCTTTATTCTCGATCTATAGAACCCCTAAAGGGATCTATTTAAAAACAGAGGAGAGAGATGGGGAGATGGGGAGATAGGGAGATGGGGAGATAGGGAGATGGGGTGTATTAGATATCTCCCACTCATCCAATCCTCAAATCAATTATCACCCATTTTTTATCAATTACTTCTCCCTATTCCCTATTTTCTGGAGATATAGCAATTCCCAAGAAGCGTGAGGTACAAAATTCGTTTGTTTTAGGGAATAGGTATGGAGGGAACAGGTATGGAGGGAATAGGTATGGAGGGAATAGGTATGGAGGGAATAGGGAATGAGGAATCAGGAATAGAAAAGAAATTAAAGAGCTTGTGTACCTCATAAGCTTGAGAAACGNATAGGTATGGAGGGAATAGGGAATGAGGAATCAGGAATAGAAAAGAAATTAAAGAGCTTGTGTACCTCATAAGCTTGAGAAACGCTATACCAAATGGCTTCTATATCCAATTAACCGGATTTGATATCACTACTTATTCCCATTGCTATTGATTATAATTACCGAAAAATTAAGGTACAAAGCCTCTCCATTCATAGAGAAAAAGCGGTCGAGACTCTCTATTTTATGTTTTTCGGAATGATTTTTTTCAATATGTACATGGCTGCTGCCACTCAAACTAAAAACCTATCTCTTTCTAATCCTAGAGATGTTGCTAGCTTAAGAACAGCAGCAATCACGTCTTGTGGGGTGACAATGGCCTATCAAAACGGACAACAATCGTACCAGGTACTCAAGAATATTGACTTGACAGTACAAAAGGGGGATGTCCAACTATTGATGGGGCCGTCCGGTTCTGGTAAAACTACCTTGCTGTCAATCTTAGCAGGATTGTTAACACCAACATCTGGCAGAGTGTGTCTCTTGGGACAAGAAATTACCAAA
>NZ_LGSU01001258.1 GCF_002260545.1 Hydrocoleum sp. CS-953
GGAGATGGAAACTCTAGGATAAAATCTGATAAGCGAATCAAATTTTTGTTTTGCTTAGGAGACCGAAACTTGAGGAAAAAATCTGACAGGTGAATCGAATTTTTGCTTAGGTTGGGAGAAAATTTCGGAAAAAATCTGATAAGCGAATCAAATTTTTGCTTAGGTTGGGAGAACTAAACTTGAGGATAAAATAAACCTCATCCCATTTTCCCTTGGGTTTGGAAACTAAAACCTTACGATAAAATATTACAATCTACTTAGGATTTCTATTTGGTATAAAATAATCAAAAATTCTATTTATCTAGATAGCTCATGTTGGACATAAATAAAACCTTAGCTCAAGAATTAAATATCAATCCGAAAAATATTAAAAATGCTCTGGAACTTTTAAGTGGAGGAGCAACTATTCCTTTTGTTGCTCGTTATCGAAAAGAATATACTGGTTCCCTGGATGAAACTCAACTGCGAAATATTTGGGATAGATTTACTTATCTTCAAGAACTTGAAGAAAGAAAAAAAGTAATATTAAAAGCAATTTATGAAGCTGGTAAACTTACGGACGAATTACAGGAAAAAATAGAGTCTTGTTTCCAAAAAACAGAATTAGAAGACCTTTATCTTCCCTATAAACCAAAGCGCCGAACTAAGGCAACTATTGCTAGGGAAAAAGGTTTAGAACCTTTAGCAGAATTTATCAAATCTTTGAATAATTCTCAAGCAAAAATTATATCTATTGAAGAAGAAGCAGTTAAATATATTGCTGAGGAAAAAGGTGTCAAAAATCTAGAAGATGCTTTGCAAGGAGCATCTGATATTTTGGCAGAAGCACTGGCAGAAAAAGCAGAGTTACGGGCTTATATTCGAGAATATTTTCTCGACTCTGGTGGTTTTATTTCCAAAATTAAAGATGATTACCCAGAAGGTACGACTAAATTTGAAATGTACCGAAATTTTCGGGTAAATATTAAAGATATTGCTCCTCATAATATGTTGGCTTTGTTACGAGGAGAAACTGAAGGAATATTAAATCTAGACCTGGATTTTGACCGAGAATTTGTACTATCTTATTTGGCAGATTCAGAAATTTGTACCAGAGCCAAAGAAATCAGAACTTTTTATCAGGAAATGCTCAAAGATTCCTTTAATCGTTTGATGAAAAATTCCTTGATAAATGAAGTAAGAACTCAAAAGAAAGCTGAGGCAGATATTGAGTCAATTAAAACCTTTGAAACTAACCTCAGAGAATTATTATTATCTCCTCCTGCGGGAATGAAACCTACTTTAGGAATTGACCCTGGATTTAGAACCGGATGTAAAGTTGCCGTCTTAGGTGAAACAGGTAAATTCTTAAAATATCAAGCCATATTTCCCCATCAATCTTCAGCCCAAAAAAAACAAGCTACTACAACAATTAAACAGTTAATTCAAAAGTACAAAATTGAACTAATTGCTATTGGTAATGGTACAGCAGGAAGAGAAACAGATGAATTGATCACAGAAGTAATTTCGACCTTGGATAAAAAACCAATAAAAGTCATAGTTAATGAATCTGGAGCCTCAATTTATTCTGCTTCTAAAGTAGCAATAGAAGAATTTCCAGATTTAGATATTACAGTGCGGGGAGCTATTAGTATCGGTAGACGTTTACAAGACCCTTTAGCAGAACTTGTCAAAATAGAACCCAAGTCTATAGGAGTCGGTCAATATCAACATGATGTAGACCAAAAATTGTTGAAAAAAAAGTTAGATGAAACTGTAGAAAGTTGTGTGAATTATGTGGGAGTAGATTTGAATACTGCCTCCAAAGAACTGCTGATTTTTGTTTCTGGTATGAGTTCTACAGTGGCAAAAAATTTAGTTAAATATCGGAATGAAAATGGAGCTTTTCAAAGTCGCAAAGAAATTTTAAAAGTGTCAAAATTGGGTGGGAAAACTTTTGAACTTTGTGCTGGATTTTTGCGAATTCGGAGCGGTAAAAATCCTTTAGACAATACGGCAGTACATCCAGAAAGTTATTCGGTCGTTGAGACTATTGCTCAAGATTTAGGAGTGTCGATAAATCAGATTAATCAGATATCAAAAAAAGTCAAATCTCTGGATTTAAAAAAGTATGTCACCGATAAAATTGGCGAACCAACTCTGAAAGATATTATTGGTGAATTAGAAAAACCAGGGCGCGACCCCAGAGCAGAATTTAAGTATGCAACTTTTCGAGAAGGAATTAAAGAAATTAGGGATTTAGAAGTAGGAATGGAGTTAGAAGGAATAGTAACTAATGTGGCAAATTTTGGTGCATTTGTTGATGTAGGAGTTCATCAAGATGGGTTAGTACATATCTCTCAATTGGCAGATTATTTTGTTAAAGATCCGAAGCAAGTTGTGAAAGTTGGGCAAGTAGTAAAAGTTCGAGTTTTAGAAGTAAATGAAAAGTTGAAGCGCATTGGTTTATCTATGCGGAATTAGGTTGATTTTTGGGAAGGATAGTAATGGAGTGTTTCATCTAAAATGGTGCAATAGTAGGGGCGGGTTTTAGCTAGAATTTTAATACTTACTCTAAGATTTATCAGGACTTACGCAGGTGAACCCAGAAACCCGGTTTCTCGTAGACTTCTATTACTCAAAACAAGGATTTATCGTAGAAACCGGGTTTCTTTGCGTAAGTCCTAATTTATATAAACCCGCCCTAATGCACACCTAATGCACACCCATTAGTTGTGTCAGTCCAGTAAAATAATGAGGGGCGGGTTTAGAGGACTGAACGCGCTTATTTCAATCCTCTTGGTTAAACCCAGCCCCTACTATCTCAACTCCTGCAACACCTCATCAGTAAATGGGTTTTCTCCCCGCTGGAGTGCTTTTATCCATTCTTGTCGTTTTGCTTTATTCTCCTCATTATCAGTCAATTTTACATATTCCTGAAAATCTGCAACTGCCCCTTTAAAATCCCCTGTTAACGCCCTGGCAATTCCACGACTATCAAGAATATAGGGATTTTTTTGGCTAAGGGCGACTGCTTTTTCACAGGCAAACATCACATCAGGAGCTTGGTTATTAAGAGTACCTTGGCGACAAAGGTAAGCCCAATAATCAGAAGAAATTTGAGTGGGGTCGATTTTTTCTGCTTTTTTGTAGGAGTCTATAGCTTCCTGAACTTTACCCTCCCTGACAAGTTCACTTCCTTTATTCAGTAACTCATCTACTGCTTGATATTTAGCTTTAGCTTCTGGGTCAATATTTTGCCAACTAGGGATAAATGCTACTTGATCAAGTTCTTTTGCTTGCTGATACTTTTCCACTGCTTCCTCAATTTTTCCTTCCCTTGCTAATTCTGTTCCTTCCTCCATCAGTTTTTCTGCCTTCCCTAATGATTCTGCCCAAGCTTTGAAATTGGGGTTGAGATCAAGGTCGGGGTTCCATTTCAGTGCTTTTTTAAATGCTGCAACTGCTTCTTTAAGTTTTTCTGCTTCCCCCTTGCTTTCCCTCGCCAACTTTTCTCCCTCTATTACCCAACTATGAGAAGCTACTTTCTTGCCTTCATCGGTGTGGCAAATCTCAAGTTCCTCTAACTCCTGGGGATGGGAAATTAGGTAATCATTTAACCACTCGCAACCAAGCTTAGTTAAATCTTCTATCCGCCAATTTGTTGACAACTTCACCGTTTTGTCATAACTTGCAGTTGCTATAGTCTCTCCATCCGGACTAAATGCTACACTGCTGACCCCTTCCTCATGCTCGGTTAGAGTCTGCAACTCTTTACCCTCGAGGTTCCACAATTTTACCGTTTTGTCATAACTTGCAGTTGCAATAGTCTCTCCATCCGGACTAAATGCTACACTGCTGACCCCATTCTTATGCCCGGTTAGAGTGTGCAACTCTTTACCCTGAAGGTTCCACAACTTCACTGTATTGTCATAACTTGTAGTTGCTATAGTCTTTTCATCAGGACTAAATGCCACACCCCAGACCGAATTTTCATGCCCCTTCAGAGTCTGCAACTCTTTACCCTGAAGGTTCCACAACTTCACCGTTTTGTCATCACTTGNCACACCCCAGACCGAATTTTCATGCCCCTTCAGAGTCTGCAACTCTTTACCCTGAAGGTTCCACAACTTCACCGTTTTGTCATCACTTGTAGAAGCAATAATCTGACCATCAGTGCTAAAGGCTACACCATTGACCGAATTTTCATGCCCCTTCAGAGTATGCAACTCTTTACCCTCAAGGTTCCATAATTTCACCGTTTTGTCACGACTTGCAGTGGCAATCATCTTTCCATCAGGACTAAATGCTACATCCCAAACCCAATCCTCATGGCCTTTTAGAGTCGGCAACTCTTTACCCTCAAGGTTCCACAATTTCACCGTTTTGTCATCACTAGCAGTGGCAACCATCTTTCCATCACGACTAAATGCTACACTATTGACCCAATTCTTATGCCCAGTTAGAGTGTGCAACTCTTTACCCTCAAGGTTCCACAATTTTACCGTTTTGTCACCACTTGCAGTGGCAACCATCTGGCCATTAGGGCCAAAGGCTACACTTATTATCCAATCATTATACTTTTTTACAGTCTGCAACGGCTCCTGTTGTTTCCACAACTTCACCGTTTTGTCATCACTAGCAGTGGCAACCATCTTTCCATCACGACTAAATGCTACACTGCGGACGATTTCCTCATAACCAGTTAGAGTTTGCAACTCTTCACCTTTAAGGTTCCACAACTTCACCGTTTTGTCATCACTTGCAGTCGCTATAGTCTCTCCATCAGGACTAAATGCTACACCNGTCTCTCCATCCGGACTAAATGCTACACTATTGACCCAATTCTTATGCCCAGTTAGAGTGTCCAACAATTCTCCCTGACGGTTCCACAACTTCACCGTATTGTCATTACTTGCAGTCGCTATAGTCTCTCCATCCGGACTAAATGCTACACTATTGACCGAATTCTTATGCCCAGTTAGAGTGCCCAACAATTCTCCCTGACGGTTCCACAACTTAACTGTTTTGTCATAACTTGCAGTTGCTATAGTCTCTCCATCGGGACTAAATGCTATGCTGCTGACTCCATTCTCATGTCCGTTTAGAGTCTGTAGTAACTGCCCCTCTTTGTTCCACAACTTTGCTGTATTGTCATAACTTGCAGTGGCAATGGTCTTTTCATCAGGACTAAATGCTACAGCAATGACCCTATTCTTATGCCCATGGAGACGGTTTAATTCTCTAAACTCATCATCCTTGTTGCTTTTATCAACTGCGACTCGGAGAGCATTTGTAATCTTCCTAGCTTCACGCGTTGCTTGCAATTTACGATCTATACGATCTAGTTTTTGCCTAACCTCCATAGCTTTTATCAACCCATCCCATCGCTGGCCTGACACCGACAACAGTATAGCTTCATTTACCTGAGCAAGAATTTTTGCTTGTTTACCTTTCCTTTCTGCCTGTAAGCCAAAGATTGTCATCCCTGCTGCCAATAGTGTCATCACTAAGGTAGAAGCAACCGAACCTTTAACCAGTCGCTTTTGCAACTTTTGTCGTTTTTCTTGTTCCTGTTTCAGCTCATTAAGTACCTCTTCCAACTGCCGCCGTTGTTCTTCTGCTTCCCGTCGTTTTTCCTTTTCCTGTTTCAATTCCTCTAATAATTCTACATCTTTCCTCTGCCGAATAAACACCACCAAATAATCATGTACTAACTGATAGTTATCTGCTGGATTTTCGGGCAACAAAAACACCAAACCCGAATCTACAAAAATCTCTAATACTAACTTTAACTCCTCTGAACTATACTTACTTTCCTTCAACAACTCGGCCTGACTTTTCAATGGTCGAGTATTATTTTCATCAGTCAATAACCATAACACCAACCAAGCAAATTGTTTATTTTCTTCCCCACAGTCGCTTACCACTGATGCTAAATATTTATCTACCAATTCGGCTTTAGGATTATCTCCTAATTCCAGATATTTTTCTACAGTAGTAATATTATCTGCTTGGAGTTGTGCCCCTACAACTTGCAACTCAATCGGACGAATTTCTCCCAACTCCTGAGCTAAATCTTCTACTAATTTTTCTGTGAGATTTCCATCTATTTTAAACTGAGAATTTGCCGTTAATCCTTGAATAACTAATTTCGCCTGTGACCGCTCAAAATTTCCTAAGTAATAGAGAATATTTTTGTCTAAAATATTACTATTAATTGCTTCTAACTTCCTCAAGCGATTAAATTCTAATAAATAATGAATATAATCTGACCTGAGAGATAAAACAACTTTCACAGAAGGTATTTCTAAACAATCTTGGAGAAATTGAGCAAATTGCAGTTTATCCTTTGGTTCGCTATTTTCAAAGAAAAATTCCTCAAATTGGTCAAAAATGATAACCGTGAGTAGATTTAATTTATCATTACCATTATTTCGTAACTGAGAAAAAATTGCCTCAGCCGAATTTAGACTTTCTGAATTAACCGTTAAATTTGCAATTATTTGCAGTTTTTTTGCTAAAAGTTTCCCTAATTCAGAAATCCAATTAACATAAACTCGCTGCAAAACAACAACCACATCACGAGTAGCAATTGATTTTCCCTCCAAAGTCGGAACTAATCCAGCCTGCAAAATAGAACTTTTACCTACTCCTGATTGCCCATGAATAACTATTAATTTATAGTCAGGACGACTAATTCTTTGCACCAATATTTCTACATCATACTGTCGTCCAGATGCAGCAATTTCTTGAGTCAGTTGTTTTTGATTAGTTCTGTGTTTAGAATGAGGTAAAGCCGGATTAATATTTAATTTGATATCTCTCAAACGATTCGCACCAATAAAAGCTTGAAACCCAAATTGTTGTTCTACTTTGAGTTTCTCTTGCTTAATTTTGAAAGCTTCTAAATATGCTTTTTCTTCATAATATATTTCTCGTAATTCCGTCAGAATATTGATGTATAATTGGGAGTTATATTCAGGATTAGTCGTATTTTTTGCTTGTTCAAAATTGCCTATTGCCGATTTAATTTCACCTAAACCTTTTTCAGCTTTAGCTAAAGAAAATAAATATCTCCCCAGACGAGAATATTGTTCCCAATCTAAATTTTTTTGGTCTTTTTCTGAAGTAGGAGGAGATGCAGCATTGAAAGTTTTGTCGAAAATTTCTAGGGCATTTTGAGCCTGTTTTTTTGCTTGTTTATAGTTACTTTTTGCTAGTTCAAATTCCGCGAGAAAATCGTAAGCAAAAGCTAGTCTAAATGGGTAGGAATAGGTTTTATGTAATTCTATTGCCTTATTCGCAACAGTCTCCAACTCATCCCAACGCCCCAAAGTATGCAAAACTTCTCCCCAAGCATTGATAAATTTAGCAACTAAGTCGGGACGGTTAATTGCCTCAAACCCTTCTATTGACTGCTGATAATATAAGCACGCCAGAGAGCAAAGCATATTTTTATCCTCTGGATGCCTAATCTCATAACTACGGCACCAAAACCCAAAATAATAATAAGTGTGAGCCACTCGCACAGGTTTGTTAAGCTGTTTCCAAAGTTCGAGACACCGTTGATAATGGTCGAATGCTGTTTCCTCAGAGTTATCTGCTGTTCTTCCNCCTGCCTCTAATTCTGCTTCTAACCTAATTCCTCTATTTGCCAATTGTTGCTGTGCATCTAACAACTCTTGATAAACAAACTCTCCGACACCTAAAGCGGTATGCTCTAAAAATATTCCTGCTCCACTTTCTAATACTTTCTGATAAACACTCTCACTCGTCTGCTGAATAAAATCTATTAATTCTTGAGTGGGAGTTTCAAATACAGTTAAACTTGCCCTATTTTCAAAATCAGGAATTAAGCGAATGAACTTCCGGGAAACCTCTGCATCTATCCATAAAAGTATTGGAAAGTGAAAGTTTTTTCTAAACTCATCCAGGACTAAACTCATGGATACGAGCAATTTATCTACATCTTTTACTGACTCCAAACCCCAAACCATAAAAGCATCTGGTTGTTTATCTCCTAACTGTTGGCCAATAGTAGCATAAAGTTCTCTAACCGACTCATCTAGCTGCAACTGTGCTAAGTCTCCAGAAAAAGATGCCTGGAATTCTTGAATTAGGCGATCGCGCTGAGTTAGATTATTACAACGGGCTAAAAATAGCCGAAAGTCTCCTTGAGACATTTCCAGAGCNAAACCCCAAACCATAAAAGCATCTGGTTGTTTATCTCCTAACTGTTGGCCAATAGTAGCATAAAGTTCTCTAACCGACTCATCTAGCTGCAACTGTGCTAAGTCTCCAGAAAAAGATGCCTGGAATTCTTGAATTAGGCGATCGCGCTGAGTTAGATTATTACAACGGGCTAAAAATAGCCGAAAGTCTCCTTGAGACATTTCCAGAGCAAATATTAGCTCGGACAATAATTCTACTTCCTGGTGATTAAAATTTGTCATTTCAGTTATCAATTATAAGTATCAATAGTTATAATTAGTAGGGTGCGTTAATGGAATGTAACGCACCGCCCCCAAGTTATAATTAGTAGCAAAACTTGTAGGGTGCGTTAGAAGGCTTAAATTTAGGCTATGAAAGGAATTCAGCGAAACGTCGTAACGCACATCCCCCAAATATTGCGGTGCGTTAGCGAAGCGACATGTTTGCGGAGCATTCCGTCAGGAAAAAGCGTTTGCGCAGCATTCCGCAGGAAAGCGTAACGCACCCTACTTGACTGTTTCTACTAGACTCACGCTCCCCATCACCCCATCACCCCATCACCCCATC
>NZ_LGSU01001259.1 GCF_002260545.1 Hydrocoleum sp. CS-953
GGGGAGTAGGGGAGTAGGGGAGTAATTTTTTGGCTCAACTATTCGCCAGAAATCCTAACTTTTTGATTTTTCGGGAACCGTGCATTAAGCAGCTCAAAACCAGGTACTTTTTTAAGACCTAAAAATGCTAAAACCTTTATTTGTCAATTGTTTTATATTTAATCAGCAAGCCTTAGTTAGGATAAATTGGAATTATAGATGTTAGGGAGTAGGGAGTAGGGAGTAGGGAGTAGGGAGTAGGGAATAGTTAGGAGAAATGGGAATTAATAGAGTAGGTAGTCGGATATTTTGTCCCTTGATTTTTCTGCCTTTGTCTGCTAAAAATTCTAACTTTTTGCAGCTCTAGCAACCGAAAAGCTAGCATTTTTTCGACTAAAAAAAGCTAAAGCCTTTATCTGTCAATTTTTTGAGATTTAATCAGCAAGTCCTAGTTAATGATAATTGATATAATATCTCTGGCAATATGCTATAATAAAAAAATGTGCCTTGGAATATTTTGAGTAAAATTAGTTGCCAAAATGTGATATGGCGTGATATAATAGTTAAGGTTTACGGGGCGTAGCGCAGCTTGGTAGCGCACCACTTTGGGGTAGTGGGGGTCGTGGGTTCAAATCCCGCCGCTCCGATTTATTCATGGCAAGGGTTCCAGTCTTTTCCTTTAATCTCTTGTTTCCATATACCTCTTTAAAAATACTACATAAATACAACATCACGAAAGAGTAAAAATATTTAGACTTCTGGTATAACCTATTTTTCTATAAAAATTCCTATTTATAGATGATAACTTATGCCGATACTTTTATTAAACCCTATTTCAACACCTCGACACCAGGGAAATAGAAAGTCAAATTTAAAAAATTATTTCTGAAAAATTGCTGAGGGATGACTTTTTATTTCTAACGCTTAAGCAGAGCGGTAAAAGGATTTAACATTATTTTAGGAACTTAATGTCTCCAGGTTGGAGCTTTTAATAAGGTACAAACAAAATACTTAAAAATAGGAGCTAAAACAATGAAATACTTTTCAGTTTTTATGGAGCTATTACGAGAGAGACAGAAGTTTCTAGAAGATATTCGTCAAGGTCATCAACTTAAGGATAAAATATTAGGTTTATTAATTTCTAGTGCTGTATTTTTTGCTATTTTATTTATGGTGCAATAATAGGGAGTTCAAATAGTTGGTTACAAGCATCTTTTTCGGCTGTTAAGTTACCAGCATTATATTTATTAACTTTAATTATTTGTTTTCCCACATTATACTTTTTTAATGTCATGTTTGGTTCTAAAAAAACCTTTGAACAATTTTTGACATTATTAATGACTGCAATGGCATTAATTGCAGTTTTATTATTTGGCTTTGCACCAGTTAGTTTGTTTTTCCTCTTGTCTATAAATAATTATCAGTTTTTTGTATTATTGAACGTTGTCATTTTTGCAGTTACAGGCTTTTTAGGGGTACAATTCTTTTACCAAGGAATGAATTTTTGATCTGAAGAAGATGGAGAAGGAAAAGAAGTTAGATTGAAGATTTTGCGATTTTGGTTGGGATTATATGCTTTTGTGGGATTTCAATTAGGATGGACTCTACGACCTTTTTTTGGAGCACCAGGAGAACCTTTCCAAATTTTTAGAGACAACCAAGATAATTTTTATTTAACGATTATCAATCTAATTACCAGTCTTTTAGGATTGAAATAAAATTTTTCTGAGAGCAAATGTGAAATAATTATGCAACGTAATTTACAAGATTTAAAAATTACAGAATTAGAGGTGAAGAAGTTAAGCGGTAAAAGTTTGAGTGATATATTAATGGTGAATTTATATCAGTTACCATTGGGATTTAGTAGGAAACAACTTTTATCAATTATGTTGAATCAAATTGTTGTATTTGGTTTAACTTTAATTATTTCTCTACCTCTAACTTTATTGATGATTACGAAGACAAGTTATGCTTCTGATGACCCTCGCTTAATCAATCTATTTATCAAAATTGTTTTCGGAATATCATTGGGTATTACTCTGTGCTGGAATATTTATATGTGGTGGAAAACTAAACCACTCAAAGAACTAGCAAAATTGCAGAATGAGGTAAATAAATATAATCAGGTAATTGCAGCGGTAGAAATTATGGATAAATTAGCTGCGGTAGGAAATTTAGAAGTAAATTTGATTAATCGAAATGATGTAATTAAAGCATTACAAGTAACTAGAGAAAGTTTGATTTGTGCAATACAAACAGAAAGAATTTTACGGGAAAATCAAGATTTTATTATGAGGCGCTATGAATTATTTGCCAGTATGGAAAATAATTTATCTGCTCTAATGAATTTTGATGTTAAAAATCAAGCAACTGAATATGGAAAATTACTGAATGAAGCATTAGAAATTGGTATGAGTGTGCAGAAAGAAGTACGAATTTTGTCTGGAGTTTCGGTAGAGAAATAATATTAATAAAAGAAGGAAAAGGGAAGCTTGCTTCTAGCATTTGTAATAAACATTTATCACACTTGGTATAACCCTAAATAATTTGTGAAAAAAAACTGTCGGGGTTTGGTTTGCAAATTCCATTTACGCTTTGGTTTGGAGACCAAAACCCTACGATTAAATGTTAAAACCTATTTATAATTGCTAAATTATCATTAATTTTAACAGCTACAAGATTCGGTTTTGAAAGTAAAATATGGTAATCTATAAGTCAGCAAAAATAGCTGATAAACGAATGACCAGATTTATCCACGACCAATTTGCTAAAGATTATTTAGAAGAACTATTATCACAATTTGGAGAATGTCAAGCACCTCTATTAAATCCGCAATGAAATTAGACAAGTGGATGTCTTTTTTGCACCAACAACTGGAGCAAAAAATGCACCATAAGTATTAGGATTATTAGGAAAATTAGCCTCTACTATTTCTTTCTTTGAACCTTTCCGTAATCCTATAACTATTAATTAAATTCAGACTTGTCTATTACACATCTCCAACAATAAAAAATCAAATCAATTATCGTAGATAAATCATCAATTATTTCCCCCCTATTCCCTATTCCCTATTCCCTCTTTTCTGGAGATGTATATTGGAATTATGAGAAGTTTATACAGATTATCTCGGTCGAGCGAATCGAGAAAAGACTAAGATTACTGAGGATAATTATCCGAAATTATGGATTTTAACACCCACTGCATCAAGTAAAATACTAGAGAATATTGGCGCTAAAACTGATGGGGATAATTGGGGCGAAGGAGTTTATTTATTAGCTCAATTCTTGAGAACTGGATTAGTAGTAATTCATCAATTACCAGAAACATTAGATACTTTAAAATGCTTTGTTTTTGTTATCTTCTTTGCGTAGTAATTTAGAAGTAAGTTCAGAATTATAACAAGAAGATAGGGAGTTGATTATGCACTTATCACCACTTTTATTATACAAATTAGAAACTGCTACTTAGTCAGGTATAGAGCAAGGTTACCGAATTGAACACACTGCAATTATTGAGAATTTGTTGATAATAAAGTTTAATTCTTTAGATGACAAACTTAGGAATATTATTGAACCAATTTTGTTTTTATCTCCAGAAGAATTTTCCTCTTTACTATTACAGTTATCTTAATTATGTCGTGAGGAATTATTGGGAAGATTTAGTAGTGAGAGTTAATAGGAGAATTTGAAATCAAAAAAGGGCGATCGCTTATCATATAAAATCTGACTCTAAACTACACAAACCGGGTTTGTATTAGAGGCCCTACTACACTGACATCTGTCTCCCATAAACCCGGTTTCTTATCATACTCGAAAGCAAGGGGATTTGCTCTAAAAAAATCTATTTTAGATGTCATAGGATAAATAGTACAATTGATTAATTTCTGTTAATTAACAAAGTAAAAGTATCGTCACAGAATACCTTTTAAAGTAGAATTGAAATACAAGAACATATTGGACTAAAAGTACCGGAAACAATATCGGAAAAACACTAAACTTTAAATCAATTTTAGTGATAAATACCTAAATTAATCCGATACACAATCCCAATTAATTTAACCATACTTTAGAAAAAAATGGTCGCACAAATATCCGATAGTAACTACGAAACCAAAACCCAAGAAATAGCCAAACAACTCTTGACAGCAACTCAAGAAAAAAATCGTTCTTTCTTAGGTCAATTGCAAAATCAAATGCGGTGGGATGATAAACTCCTTGACTGGGCAATGGCAAGTCCGGGTTTGCGGGTACAACTATTTCGTTTTATTGACTGTTTACCAGCATTACGGAGTAAACCAGAAATAGCCGCTCACCTTCAAGAATATTTGACTACTGAAGAAGTCGAACTACCAGAAGCACTGAAAAAACTGCTCAATTTTGCTAACCCAGACTCCGTTCCTGGTCAACTAGCAGCTACTACTGTTGCACCCGCAGTAGAAACCCTTGCTCATAAATACATTGCCGGGGAAAATGTCAAACAAATTATCAAAACTCTAGAAAAACTACGGAAAGATAAAATGTGCTTTACCGTAGACTTGCTTGGGGAAGCAGTCATCACTGAAACTGAAGCACAGTTATATTTAGACCGTTATCTCGAACTGATGACTCAACTCTCCCAAGCTGCTAACAAGTGGTCATCAGTTCCCCAGATAGACGAAGCAGAAGGAAAAAAACTACCACGAGTACAAGTATCAGTAAAACTTACAGCATTTTATTCCCAGTTTGACCCCCTTGATGTCAAAGGTAGTCAAGAACGAGTTAGCGATCGCATCCGAACTCTACTCAGACGTGCCAAAGAACTCGGTGTAGCAGTTCACTTCGACATGGAACAATACACCTACAAAGACCTAACCATTGCTATTCTCAAAGAATTGTTGATGGAAGAAGAGTTCCGCAACCGTAGCGATATCGGCGTGACGACTCAAGCATATTTGCGGGATAGCGAAAAAGATTTGCAAGGTATTATTGACTGGGCAAAAAATCGAGGTTGCCCCGTTACTGTTCGACTCGTCAAAGGAGCATATTGGGATCAGGAAACCATCNCCTACAAAGACCTAACCATTGCTATTCTCAAAGAATTGTTGATGGAAGAAGAGTTCCGCAACCGTAGCGATATCGGCGTGACGACTCAAGCATATTTGCGGGATAGCGAAAAAGATTTGCAAGGTATTATTGACTGGGCAAAAAATCGAGGTTGCCCCGTTACTGTTCGACTCGTCAAAGGAGCATATTGGGATCAGGAAACCATCACAGCTTTACAAAACGACTGGCCACAACCAGTATTTAATGATAAACCTGAAACTGATGCCAACTTTGAAAAGCTGACTCAGATGATGCTAGAAAATCATCAATATATTTACTCAGCTATCGGTAGTCATAACGTTCGTTCTCAGGCAAGGGCGATCGCCATTGCAGAAACTCTAAACGTGCCTCCGCGTTGTTTCGAGATGCAAGTTCTCTATGGTATGGGCGACCAAATAGCAAAAGCATTAGTTGACAAAGGTTATCGCGTCCGAGTTTATTGTCCCTACGGCGACCTATTACCAGGAATGTCATATTTAATTCGTCGCCTCTTGGAAAATACTGCCAACAGTTCATTCCTCAGACAAAGTTCAGAAAACAAACCTTTAGAAGAATTATTGGCAGCACCTACTACCAACGGCAAAACTACAATTCACGATATTGTCAAACCAGTTTTCCCCAATGCTGCGGATAGTGACTATGCTAATGCACAACAACGGGAACAAGCTCTAAATAGCATTGGCAAAGCACGACTTCAGTTNTCTTGGAAAATACTGCCAACAGTTCATTCCTCAGACAAAGTTCAGAAAACAAACCTTTAGAAGAATTATTGGCAGCACCTACTACCAACGGCAAAACTACAATTCACGATATTGTCAAACCAGTTTTCCCCAATGCTGCGGATAGTGACTATGCTAATGCACAACAACGGGAACAAGCTCTAAATAGCATTGGCAAAGCACGACTTCAGTTAGGAAAAACCTATCTACCAATTATCAATGGTGAATACACAAACACTGCACAAATAGTTGATTCCGTCAACCCGTCAAACCCCAAAGAGGTTGTTGGCAAAATTGGTTTAATCTCCGTCGAACAAGCAGAACACGCAATTAAAGCAGCAAAAGCAGCATTTCCTGGTTGGAAGAAAACACCAGTGCGGGAACGGACAGCAATATTGCGCAAAGCTGCCGACTTAATGGAAAAACGTCGCCACGAACTGACAGCATGGATGGTTTTAGAAGTTGGTAAACCCCTTAACCAATGTAATGCCGAAGTTTCTGAAGCTATAGATTTTTGTCGTTATTATGCTGATGAAATGGAACGGTTAGATATGGGTTATAAATATGATACCGCTGGAGAAACTGACCGTTATTCTTATCAACCCCGTGGTATTTCTTTGGTGATTTCCCCTTGGAATTTTCCTCTAGCTATTCCTACTGGAATGACGGTTTCATCTTTGGTGACTGGTAACTGCACGTTGTTGAAACCTGCGGAGACATCATCGGTTATTGCTTCTAAAATTGCTGAAATTTTGGTAGAAGCGGGTTTTCCTAAAGGGGTATTCCAATTTGTTCCAGGTAAAGGTTCCAGCGTTGGTGATTTTATGGTGAAACACCCAGATGTTAATAGTATTACTTTTACTGGTTCTCAGGAAGTAGGTTGTCATATCTATGCTGAAGCTGCAATTTTGCGACCAGGGCAAAAACATCTGAAGCGAGTTATTGCTGAAATGGGTGGTAAAAATGCGATTATTGTGGATGAAAGTGCTGACCTTGACCAAGCAGTTGCTGGTGTTGTCTATTCTGCTTTTGGATATAGCGGACAGAAATGTTCTGCTTGTTCGCGGGTTGTGGTGTCGGCACCAATTTATGATGCTTTTGTGGAAAGGTTGGTAGAAGCTACGCGATCGCTCAATATAGGAGATGCAGAGAAACCAAGTACCCAAGTTGGTCCGGTAATTGATGATAAGGCGCAAAAGCGAATTCAGGAATATATTGCCAAAGGTAAGCGGGAAGCAAAAGTTGCTATTGAGATGACTGCGCCAGAGGATGGTTATTTTGTCGGTCCAGTGGTATTTAAGGATGTGTCACCAAATGCGACTATTGCTCAGGAGGAAATATTTGGTCCGGTTTTGGCAGTGATGAAAGCGCAGAATTTTACTGAGGCGTTAGAAATTGCTAACGGAACGAATTTTGCTTTGACTGGCGGGTTGTATTCTCGGACTCCTTCTCACATTGAACGAGCAAAAGCAGAATTTGAAGTAGGGAATATATATATTAATCGTGGGATTACCGGAGCGATCGTTTCCCGACAACCGTTTGGTGGGTTTAAGTTGTCTGGTGTAGGTTCAAAAGCAGGAGGTCCTGATTATTTACTGCAATTTTTGGAACCGCGCACGATAACTGAGAATGTGCAAAGGCAAGGTTTTGCACCTATTGAAGGTGTGGATAGTTGAGGTTAGATTGAGTTGTAGGGACGTTAGATGCAACGTCCCTATCTAGCAATGCCAAGGAGGGGAGTCGGAACAAAAATAATTACAATGCACCACCTTGAATGGTTATGATATTACCAAAATTTCTGAGTTACCTTGGCAAGTCAATCTGATAATTGGTGGAGTTCCTTGTCAACCTTGGTCTATTGCTGGAAAGTTACGGGGTTTTGATGATTCTAGAGGAAAACTTTGGTTTGATACGATAGTAGAAATATTTAAAAGAAAAGCTGCTTGTGTTGTAGCAACTTTATCTGTTTCAGTTTCAGTATTTGTATCTTTCATAAACTGTTTCGGAACATATAACGGNAAAAGCTGCTTGTGTTGTAGCAACTTTATCTGTTTCAGTTTCAGTATTTGTATCTTTCATAAACTGTTTCGGAACATATAACGGATAAACTGGATAACCAAATACCCATGAAACCACAAAGAATTTAATTTGGCAAATAATTTTTGATTTTTTAGTATTGACTTATAATAGTAATCTTAGTAGGAAATTTTACAATTACCCAAAATCTCAACTTAAAATAATTGCTATAATTCCTAATTGGGCGTTGGTGATTTGAGGTATGATATCCTGCCCGGATAAAAGCGTGAACAAAAAACTTTCTCCTTCTACTACTCTTTGCTTCTTCTTTCTTTCCTTCTGACTCCTGACTCCTAAATAATTAAGATTAACAGGACTTACGCATAACAACCATATCTAGTCGGTGCGAATCGCGATTCGCACCTACAAATGGTGTATAATTTCATTTTTTCCGTAACTCCTGATTAATATCATACAGTAATTCACCAACGCCCTTAATTCTAGTAAGAATCACAAAAAATTAACTCATGTCTGGTAATATCATTAATTCCCCAACCCAATTAAGCTTTTTTAACCTTGAGAAACCTATTAATTTGCAAATATATGAGCATCGGTTCACTTTTATAGATTTATTTGCGGGTATTGGTGGATTTAGAATTCCTCTAGAAGAATTAGGAGGTAAATGTTTAGGATATTCAGAAATTGTGCGACTCGTTGGCCACTAAACCAGGAAAACTGAGTATAAATGGCCTTCCGTAGCTAATCTTAAAGGAGTTTAAATATTTGGCTACTGGAAAACTCTTATCTCCTTCGAGGTGAAATTCCTCCGCCTTGTTGTTGGGTAGAAAGCATAGGCCACACTGATGAGAGTGAATATCAAATTGGTGAAGCTGGTCTAAAAGCGGGAAAATACCAGTTACCTAGGAACGATACCGCAAGCAAAGACTGAGTGCGACTCGTTCCTGTTAGGAGCCTTTAGAGACTAAAGGGGTATGAACAGGGTCTAACGAGGCCACAGAGGAAGAGCCT
>NZ_LGSU01000126.1 GCF_002260545.1 Hydrocoleum sp. CS-953
CTAATAATATTGATAATAATGCCATATTAATGTTGCAATAAAATTCGTCTATTTGCCTAAGTCAGTTATTCAACCTATGACAAAAATAAACTTTTTCTGACTTTTTTATAATGTCGATCTTTCTTATTTTCTATTTCTAACGTTTGCAAGAAGTGTTTTGATTTTAGACTTTATTTGATTTTCAATAGGTAATAATTTTTACTTGTCAAAAGTAGTTAAGTCAAAAGTTCATATTTAATCGCTTTTGACTTTTAAATTATTATTCAGTTATATCATGTCCACTGGTATTGTTTGTGTAAACCTAACTGTTAATATCTATGGGAAATTTCAAGTTTTTTTGTGCTTTTAACCCTTCTCTCCTAGATAATTAAAGCCTTCTTCCTTACAATACCGATGCTACCGGACATGATATTAAGCCAGTTGCTATTACTATTAAGGCATTCTCAAACTTTCAAATTTAGTTCGTGCTGCGAATTTAACTTCTGACTTCAGGTATATCAATTCTATCAAGAAGGTTGACGACAAATACCAAATACAGAGGTATAACCATGTAAAAATGTATTACTACCTACAGGGCCAATTTCACCATTACAGAAAAACCCACTTATGGGAATATTCAAATAACTACTAAATAATCTAGAATCAAAGTTAGGCTTACCATATAGTCCCTCCCCGCGTCCGAAACAAGAGAACATTAGAGCAGCAGCATTGTTCGTAGTTGTAGTGTCCAAAGCAACATCTCTTTGATAGCGTTCTAGTAACATTTCTAAATCTTCTGCTGAAGTATTGGCATCCCGTAAATGAAATTGAATACGTTGTCCAGTTCTCACTTGATCACCTATAGCGATCGCTCCTGCTTTAGGGTCTACCCCAATTAAATTACGGATTAAAAAGTCTCCCTGTTCTAAATTTTGCTTAAATTCGTCTCTGACTATACCGACAAATAGAGAATTTTCGGCTAGTCTGCGGTCTTGTTCATTGAGATTTTGTACTAAATTTTGTAGTGCTTCTAATGGAGATTGTCTAACACCATCACTAACAATTTCATCGGAATTAGCTAATTCTTCCAGTTCTAGAACAATATTACGCTCTCCTTGTGTAACCCGATAAGGTTTGCCAATAGGGCGACAACCCTGAGCTACTATTGTTTCTAAGATAATATTGCCAGAAAGAGAGACTCCTACAACTCCTTTTTGATAGAGTCGATTTTCACAAAAGAGTCCAGAATTTTGGCCATTTAGTCCACTACTAGCTAATCCTCCCACCTTGGGGGAATGAGGATAAGCATAATCTAGTCCTTGAAGCAAGTCATTAATTCTACCAGAAAATGGATCGGCAAAAATAACAAATTGAGGTTGGTCTGAAGTAGGTACTCCGATTAGATTACACCAATCATCGGGAGAACTGTCTAAGTCTGGTAGTTGTTCGGCTGATATGTGAAAAGCTTTTACCGTTACTTCTGGCAAATGTGCCAAACTAAGGCTAATGGCTATCTGTTGTTCTACTTCCTCTGGTTTTCCGTACTCATTCATACCAACAATACCGCCACCACCACAGCCTATGATAATTGTTTCTGGTAGATGTTCTTTCAGCAAGGGCATTAGTCGTGGATATTCACTGGTAAAAGCTGATGAGATAAATACCAGTCCTAAATTTGCTGTAGTTCCTAATGATTCTAAACTTTTTTCTACTACTTCTTTAACTGCTGCTTCTAATGAAGGACGGGTTGATAGAGAGTTTGACCACCGCATCTGTTTGACGCTCCTTATGAATTATAATTATATTTATAATGTTAATATTTCAGTTAAATAATTGCGAATAGGAAATCACGAATAGGGTTAAAAGCGAAAATCAGGCAGAAGACTAGAGGATGGAGTTAATTTTTTGACTCCTAATTTAGAAAGACATGATTTACATGATTTAACAATTTGCCGGAAAGTTCCTCCCTTCCCTGGCGATCCGCTCAAAAACCTATATAAATAATTAGTTTGCTTCCAAGTATTTATCATTCACCATCTAGATGTCTATTAAACTTTTCGGNATTTAGAAAGACATGATTTACATGATTTAACAATTTGCCGGAAAGTTCCTCCCTTCCCTGGCGATCCGCTCAAAAACCTATATAAATAATTAGTTTGCTTCCAAGTATTTATCATTCACCATCTAGATGTCTATTAAACAAGATACTATTTCTCATCTATCCTCATCTTTGTCTAATGA
>NZ_LGSU01001260.1 GCF_002260545.1 Hydrocoleum sp. CS-953
TAGTAATTCTAATTGATGGAGCAAAATCTAACATTACTAATGAGTTGATTCAAAATAAATTTTATGAGTTAGTGAAATTGATTGAAAATTTACCCAACTCAAATAAAACTATCAAAGCTTATTTATCTGATGCTAGATTACTCCCGATGNAATGAGTTGATTCAAAATAAATTTTATGAGTTAGTGAAATTGATTGAAAATTTACCCAACTCAAATAAAACTATCAAAGCTTATTTATCTGATGCTAGATTACTCCCGATGTCAGATAATAAAATAGACTTTGTTGTTACTTCACCACCTTATATTAATGTCTTTAATTATCATCAAAACTATAGAAAATCTGCGGAACTTTTAGGATGGGATTTGCTCAAAATAGCCAAATCAGAGATTGGTTCCAATAGAGCAAATAGAGGAAATCGTTTTTATACAGTAGTTCAGTATTGTTTAGATATAGCAGACACTTTAAAAGAGCTTTCAAGAGTAAGTAAAAAAGATGCACGTTTGGTTTTTGTTGTTGGGCATGAATCAAATGTACTTGGAGTTCCTTTTTATAATGCCGATATTATTGAAAGGATTGGTATTGAGTCTGGTTTGTATAGGAAAGTTTTAAGGCAAAAGCGCACATTTAAAAATAAGTTTGGGAAAATTATTAGGGAAGATTTGATTAACTTCTACAATTTAAAACCAGAATTAAAAATAGAATTTATAGATGCTGTAGCGAGGGAAGTTGCGATGAATGCTTTAAAAAATGGTATATCTGTAGTTTCAAGCCAAAATTATAAATCCTTAGAAAATGCTATCCGAAAAGTTCCATACCTAGAGAGAACACCAAAATTAAATTTATATCCAGATATTGAAAAATATCAAATATAGGGTTCATGCAAAGAAACCCGGTTTCTACGATAGATCATTGCTTTTAACAATAGATATCTACGAGAAACTGGGTTTCTGGGTTCCCCTGCGTAAGTCCTCAAAAAATCAATTATTTTTAAACTTAGAAAACAGTAAAAAATAAAATTATGCCTGAACTTCCCCAACCACATTATTCAAAGTTAATAGCTTGTCTAAATAATCCTCGCTTACCTGATGCTGACAGAGATAGATTAGAGGAAGCTATCAGGAAATACCATCAGTGGAGACAAGAATTAGAGTTAGTCAAAGTTGGGCAAGCTAATACTGTAGAAAAATTAGTAGCAGCTACAAATAAATACAAGCGTTTTATTGAACTAGATTTAATATTTGATAGCTCAGAAAATTTTCTTTACAGACAGAAGGGACAATTAAAATTAGATAATACAATTTTAGAAGAGTTTTTACCTCAACTTGTGTTCCGAAGCTTGCGAGGAATAGATGAGTCTTTTGAGTTAGGTCCGAGAAATACATTTTCTGGGCTGAGTTTTTTGTCATCTTTAGGTAATCCTGGTCTAGATGGTAAACCATCTATTAGGTCTAAGGATAAAGACTTTATTTTAGGTAAAAAGCTATACTTAAAAACATCTTTATATCCAAATTTTCAAGATTACAAACTAATCGAATCTCATCTGGGTTATGTATGTGCAGAATGCAAAACAAATTTAGATAAAACTATGTTTCAAGAAGCAGTTGCCACTAGCAGGGATTTAAAAATAGCTGTTCCTGGTTCCCTATACTTTTTGATTTGCGAATTTTTAGATATGACACCAATTTCTATTGTATCAACTCAGCTTGATGATGTTTTAATAGTGCGTAAATCTAAGCGTCTTTCTGCTAATATTAGACAAGAACATAAAACACCGGAGGCCAGACGTATTCATAGACAAGAATATGCGGAATTTTTAGATACTCCAAAATATTATCCTGATGTTTTTCAGAGGATGATTGATAAAATTAAACCATTGATTGATAATGCTAATCCATCTATAAATAAGGTTTTAAATCAAGGTTATGTTTAAATCAGCAAAGTAATACTAATTTTTTAAAGCTATCTACTGATTTCTATCTGCCCAACTCCCCTTACCAAGACTTAAGAATGAAGATTCATGTCATAAATTTATTAAAATGGTATAATACCAATTTGAAAAAATAATGTTACCACTAATTAAATGTGATTACAAAGACTTTACAGGAGATGTCTATTTGACAAAACAAAGAGAATTTATGACCTAAAAAATGGTATTGAAACCATTCATTCTAACTCCTGACTCCGTACGGACGTTGCATGCAACGTCCCTACTGACTCCTAACAAAAATAGCCTAGCTATTTGCAGCAAATATTTATCAATTTGGTATAATGTATCGTCAACCAACTATCTCATTCGATCGCGGCACTCTTATTCTCCATCCCCCTCCCCAGGGGAAAGCTTGGATAGACTACGCCACCTGGGATGACCGGGTGGAAAAATTCCGGGTTCGGGCAATAGACTATCGCCCTTTAGTTGAATCATTAAAGGCAGCAAAAATCGACTTTGTTGACAAAGCTAAAGAATTTGCACCCCTCGAACTTATTCCTAGTTTCGAGATGCCACCTTATCCCCACCAGGAAGCTGCATTAAAAGCTTGGAAACAGTCTGGTAGAAATGGAGTAGTCATTCTCCCCACTGCTTCTGGTAAAACATATTTGGCACAACTGGCAATGCAGGCAACTCCCCGCAGTACCCTGGTGGTTGTACCAACTCTAGATTTGATGCACCAATGGTATGCACATTTAAACGCAGCTTTTCCCGATGTCGAGGTAGGGTTGCTCGGAGGCGGATCTAGAGATAAAACACCAATTTTAGTAGCGACTTACGACAGTGCGACTATTCATGCGGAGGCGATCGGCAATAAATATGCTCTATTAGTTTTCGATGAATGTCACCATTTGCCTACTGATTTTTATCGGGTCATTGCCGAATACGCGATCGCTCCCTATCGTCTCGGTTTGACGGCAACTCCTAACCGTTCCGACGGTCGTCATTCTGACCTAGATTATTTAATTGGACCTACGGTCTTCAGCAAAACTCCTGAAGAGTTAGCAGGTGCCGCTTTAGCTGACCATAAAATCGTGCAAATAATGGTCAAACTTTCTTCACAGGAACGGGAAGAATATAATAAGTTAATGACAATTAGAAACGACTTTTTAAAACAGGCAAAGATTAAATTAGGAGGGGTAAATGGTTGGAAAAATTTTGTTATGATGAGCGCTCGTTCTACTGCTGGTCGTCGAGCAATGTTAGCTCATCGTCAAGCTAAAGAAATTGCTCTTGGTACAGATGGAAAATTACGAACTTTAGGTAATTTACTTGCTCAACATTTCCCAGAACGTACCTTAATTTTTACAGCGGATAATGCTACAGTTTATAGAATTTCCCATGACTTTTTAATTCCGGCAATTACTCATCAAACTCCTGTAAAAGAACGCCATGAAGTTTTAAGTAAATTTCGGACTGGGGAATATAAAACTATTGTCGCTTCTCATGTTTTAAATGAAGGTGTTGATGTGCCAGATGCCAGGGTAGCAATTATTTTATCTGGTACAGGTAGCGAACGAGAATATATTCAAAGATTAGGTCGAGTTTTACGTCGAGGTAGCGATAAAAATAAGTTAGCAATTTTATATGAAGTTGTTACGGAAAATACTACAGAAGAGCAAACTTCTCGCAGACGTAGAGGTGGAATTAGGCGACAAAAATCTCCTAAATCTGAAGACAAAAAACAGGAAAAATCTAAAGTTCAGCCATTAGAAATTGTTAAGCCAGAACCTAATTATGGAATTAATAATCCTGCTGCTAAACTTGCAGCAGAAGCAGGAGAAAAATACGGAAATGAAAAACAAAACGATACCCAAAAATCTGTTAAATCTCAAGACCAAGAACAGGAAAAAACAGAATGTCTGAAATTAAAAAATATTCAGCCTGAACAGATTTATGAAACTAATAATCCTGCTGCTAAACCTGCAGCAGAATCAGGAGTAAAATATGGAGATGAAAAACAAAATGATGAAAATAATCCTGAAAATGTATCAGGAATAAAAACGGATGAAACAATCTCAGAAAATTCTGATGATGACATTAATCTTTTNAACTAATAATCCTGCTGCTAAACCTGCAGCAGAATCAGGAGTAAAATATGGAGATGAAAAACAAAATGATGAAAATAATCCTGAAAATGTATCAGGAATAAAAACGGATGAAACAATCTCAGAAAATTCTGATGATGACATTAATCTAGAAGATTTTTTCTAAAAATAATCTTTTATACAACAAAGCCGTACAAAATTATAAATTTTCTGCTCTTTCTAACAAAGTTTTACTCATAGCTAAATCTTCCATAAGTTTTAATTTGCGTTTTTCTTGTTCAGCTACAAGTAATTTCTGTTCTTTTTTCTGATTCTGAATATCCAGACTATGACCAATAGCTACCGGAACACTACCAATCAAAAAATTGATTGGTAAACGGCCAAAGTTTCCATCTTTAATTAAGCCAGCAATACTACTAATCATGATCAAGCTAAACCAACCAAGAGAAATAATATGTTTTCTTGGACGAAATTTTGATGTAGAATTATCAGACATATTTGCCCCGCTCCAAATATTAAATAAAAATTATCTAGGTTCTTTTAGTTAGATCCTTAATCTCATCAGGAAATTCCGGAAAATAGTAGCGATCGCCTCGACAAAAATTTTAGATCGTGTCCAGTTGAGCTATCTAGACAGCATACTTAAATATTAAAAATTATCACGAAGATAAACAGAAACAAGTTATTTTTAGTTTGTTTTAATTTTTCATCAAAAAAACTTGATTTAACCAAAATTTATCCTTTTCATATTCTTCTCTTAAAACAATTATGGGAGCATACATTCAGTGCATATTTTTCTGAATAATTAGTTTCTCAGGAATTTATCGCACAAAACTTAATTTTTTCAATCTTAAATAGGCTGTAAAGATGACATTTACAACAAATCAACCTGCTCAAATGACAGGTCTTAACGGCTATAAAGTTANCCGAAAACATACATTCAGTGCATATTTTTCTGAATAATTAGTTTCTCAGGAATTTATCGCACAAAACTTAATTTTTTCAATCTTAAATAGGCTGTAAAGATGACATTTACAACAAATCAACCTGCTCAAATGACAGGTCTTAACGGCTATAAAGTTAAGCCAGTTATTACCATCGGTGAAACTATTCCTGGAACTTCAGGAAATTATACTCCTCCGGGAATTCTTGATGGTATTGGAGCTTTTGAACTTGAGGAAGATACAGTTCGAGTTTTGGTTAACCACGAGTTAAGAAGCGGTGTTGGTTATGCCTATGCTTTGGCAAATGGCACTGAACTCACAGGAGGCAGGATCAGCTATTTTGATATAGATAAGGAGACCTTAGAAGTAGTTGATGCAGGTCTTGCTTATGACACTATTATCAATCGCAATGGTGAAGTAGTAGATGACATATCTGACATAGAATTTGGAGGATTAAATCGTTTCTGTTCTTCTATCTACGTTGAAGGTAACCAGTTTGCAAGTGGTTCGGGTATCGTTGATAACATTTATTTCACAGGAGAAGAAACTTTTGGTGGAACTGAATTTGCATTAGATATTGAAAATAACACCCTTCATGCTGTTCCTTGGTTAGGAAGAGCTGGTTGGGAAAATATAACTCAGGTAGATACTGGAGATACTGACGAAGTAGGTATATTAGTGGGAGATGACCGTGAAGCAGCTCCTCTACTTCTTTATGTAGGAGAAAAAGATACAACTGAAGGAGCAGGTTTTCTAGAACGTAACGGTTTAGCTGATGGTAGTCTCTATGTTTGGGTTCCTGATGCAGAATTAGGTGATACTGAAGGAGAAAATGATCCAGATAGCAATCCCGATCCAGCAGGGTTTAACGGAACAGGAAACAGTGAGTCAGGAACATTTGTCGAAATTGATTATTATCGCCCAGAAGAAGCAGGGACTGCAGAAGATACAGATGGCGATGGCAGTATTCAAGACGAACTAGGTTATGATGAAATGGGATTTGCTACCCAAACTCAACAAGATTTACTTGCGGAAGAAGCGGGTGCTTTCCAATTTTCTCGTCCTGAAGATGTAGCGACAAACCCTGCTGATGGTACAGAGGCAGTGTTAGCTTCTACCGGTCGGAGCGGTCGTTTTCCTGATGATATTTGGGGAATAACTTATAGTGTTGACATGGAATTTAGTGATTCAGAGATCGCTGCTGACCTAACAATTCTCTATGATGGAGATGATGCAGGTGCTGGACAATTTGCACATCCTGATTTTGGTGTGCGTAGCCCAGATAACTTAGATTGGGCAGATGATGGTTACATTTATATCAATGAAGACCGATCTACTGGAGAATTTGGTCAGACATCTGGAGAGGAAGCATCTATCTGGAAGTTAGATCCAACAACTGGGGAACTGATCCGTGTTGCTCAAATGGATCGTTCAGCAGTACCAGGAGAGCCTATTCCTCAAACTGATGGAGACCCTGATGATATAGGTGACTGGGAATCTTCAGGAATTTTGGATGTTTCAAGTTTGTTCGATCAAGAACCTGGTGAGTTATTTCTGTTTGACGTTCAAGCGCACAGTCTCAGGGATGGAGTTATAGCAGAAGAAAATTTGGTACAAGGAGGACAGTTAGCTTTTCTTCAAGAGATCCCCGAACCAATGGACATAGAAGGAAGTGATGACGACGATATGTTAGTAGGTCGTCAAGGCGATGATACTATTGCTGGTTTACAGGGTGACGATCAAATTGATGGTCGTGGGGGTGATGATATTCTCCGGGGCGATAAGAATAGTCGTTCTTCTGGTAGTTCTGTAGCTGGAGATGACACTATCAATGGTGGTACAGGCGATGACCGCATTGGTGGTAAAGGCGGTAACGACGAACTCTATGGAGATGAAGGTAACGATAGCATCTGGGGTGATGATGGCGATGACCTCATCCGAGGTGGTTTAGGTGACGACGTTCTCACTGGAGATGACTTTTCTGGTGGTCAAGGTTCTGATACATTTATCTTAGCTGTTGGTGAAGGAACTGATACTATTGTTGACTTTGAAGTTGGAACTGACTTCATCGGTTTAGCTGATGGTCTAACTTTTGCGGACTTGAGCTTTACTGGAAATAGTATTATCTCAGATGAAGAGACACTCGCTGTCCTCAATGGTATTGATACCACCACTTTAACTGAGAGTGACTTTACTTCCGTATAACTTTTAAATACTGCTTCTACAATCAATTCTTAAGGGTCAGTATTTTGAGGAATAAAGTTAATATTCCTTTCAAGTTCAATGAGTAAAAATTAAGGCAATATCTCCTCAATATTTACTGATTAACTTTTNCTTTTAAATACTGCTTCTACAATCAATTCTTAAGGGTCAGTATTTTGAGGAATAAAGTTAATATTCCTTTCAAGTTCAATGAGTAAAAATTAAGGCAATATCTCCTCAATATTTACTGATTAACTTACCCTAAATAAATTTCGGATAAATATTTTTCTTAAATATTTATCCGATCTTTTTTCAGCTCTCCGAAATAGAGGATAAACTCGCTGTCCTAAACGGAATTGATACCACTACCTTGACAGAGGCAGACTTTACATCTATTTTTTAATTGGCTTTAACCTGATTCCAAATTCCCTCCCTATTGCCAAGGGGAGCTATATTGATTTTTCTAATGATTGATTTTACTGTTGCTATTCGAGCATATAACTCAGCCGATAATTTGCCTAAAATTTTGGGCAGACTTAAAAATCAGGTGGGAATAGAAGAAATAGACTGGGAAATTGTTATAGTTGATAACAACAGCACAGATAATACAGCCAAAATAGTTGCTAATTACCAATCTAATTGGGGAGAAAAATTTCCTCTCAAATATTTTACTGAAATTCGGCAAGGATGTGGTTTTGCCAGAAGGAAAGGAATGGAAAAAGCACAAGGTTCTTTAGTAGGTTTTATTGATGATGATAATTTACCTGCACTTGACTGGGTTGCTAAAGCTTATTCTTTTGGTAAATCACATCCTAAAGCAGGTGCTTATGGAGGACAAATTCATGGGGAATTTGAAGTTGAAGCACCTCAAAATTTTCAAAAGATAGCTGTGTATTTTGCAATTATTGAAAGAGGGCAAAAAGCTTTTTGTTATAATGAGCGTAAGAAAAAAGTTTTGCCTCCAGGAGCTGGTACAGTTGTTTCTAAAAAAGCATGGCTAGAAAGTGTTCCTGAAAATTTATTCCTGACAGGAACTGCTGGAAAATATTTGGCACTTAAAGGAGAAGATATGGAGGTTTTTGCTCATATACAAAATGCAGGATGGGAAATTTGGTACAATCCTGAAATGCATCTCCATCACATGATATCTTCTTCAAGATTGGAGCGGAATTATTTACTATCTCTCGCCCGTGGTTCAGGCTTACACAGAAATCATATTAGAATGATCAGACTTAAACCTTGGCAAAGACCTCTAGCATGTTTTGCTTATCTAGTTAATGATTCTCGGAAAGCTTTATCTTACTTGATCAAAAACTATAATTTGCTGAAAACTGATATAGTTGCTGCTTGTGAAATGACACTACTATTAAGCATTTTAGTTAGTCCATTTTATCTATGGAAAGTGCAATTATACCAAGAGTCAGAAAGAAAACCTTTGTCGTTAGTGAATGTGAGTTCTTAAGAATGTCTGAACAGTAAATATAGCAATCCGCGCATAGGTTGTGATAAGTAAAAAAGTTGAAACTCCTACCTGTTTGTTCTCTAAAAAGCAGTAATATTTTTGCCACGAATAAAATAGGATTGCTATATACATAATTACTATCAATAAATGAAAAAAATAAAGTAATATCATGCCCGGTTAAATAG
>NZ_LGSU01001261.1 GCF_002260545.1 Hydrocoleum sp. CS-953
TTCATTAATTGATAATTGATAATTGATAATTACCTCTCCCTTTTAGGGAGAGGATTGACGAATAAAGAAAAGATTTATTTCTCTTGATCGATTAGATATGGCGAGGAAACCTCGCCATATCTCGACCGCTTTTTTCCCCTTGAAAAGGGAGGCTTTAAGGCATGAATTATCTAATTATTTAATTGTTTAATTATTAATTATTTCGGTAATAGATAATATGCTTACTCCCTAAATATTTCTGATATCCTTACTATTTTAGGGTAAGCATTTCCTACGGAATACTGCGCAAACAGCCGTCAGCTCGCCTCTTCCCTACTGGGTCAGAGCTGCGCTTTTTCGTATAGGGAATGCTCCGCTTTCCATGTCGCTCCGCGTTTTGCTGGCGCACAACTTTCGTATAGGGAATGCTCCTAATTACGCACTTCGGCTGTCGCCGACATATAAAGCGGAGCTTTGCGTCAGCAAAACAGAGGAGCTTTCCTTTCCTGCGGAATGCTACGCAAACGCTAACAGCTCTCAGTGTTCCTCGTTTATTTCATTTATAGGAGGAATTAGAATTGAGATTGAGCGAGAATTAAAAGTCTAGGTAAAAGCGGACATCATCAGCTAACTTTAGCTATTATGGTTGATTTTCATTGCTGTTAACGTTTCGCTTTCCTACGGAATGCTAACGCAAACGCGACATGTTTGCGCTAGCATTCCGAAGGAAAAAGCGTTAGCGCAGCTCCTCTGCAAGAGGCAGCTCCTCTGTTAGCGAAGCTCCTCCGGAGGAGGCAAGAGGCAGTTACGACCCAGGAGGCTAGCTGACGGCTAATAGCTGTTTGCTCCGCATTCCGCAGGAAATGCTTACATTTTAGGACTACCATAAATTTCTTGTAATTATGATATAATTAAAGATAGAGAATAAAGTAATTTATTCTGTAGTAATACTGAACTAAAGTTTAATCTACTATTTACTCTATAAAAGATTGAATACAAAGGCTAAATTGTGATTTTTTAATTATAAATATATTTAAAGTTTTCGGAGCTCTTTTTCATTAATGTNCTGTTTGCTACGCATTCCGCAGGAAATGCTTACATTTTAGGACTACCATAAATTTCTTGTAATTATGATATAATTAAAGATAGAGAATAAAGTAATTTATTCTGTAGTAATACTGAACTAAAGTTTAATCTACTATTTACTCTATAAAAGATTGAATACAAAGGCTAAATTGTGATTTTTTAATTATAAATATATTTAAAGAGAGTAATGATTAAGCATAATTTATGAGGGAATATATTTAGCATTAAAAGCATTTTATCTTGCTTTGATATTTTTGAGATATCCAAAATTAAATCAACCCTCAAAATGAAAATATTTTAATAAGTTTGATTGGGAAAAATTAAAATAATTAAATAGGCAAAATTATGGATAATCAAGTTAATATCTCAAAAAAACAAGATACTGTAAAAGCACTTTCGGTTCAAGTGCAACAATTACAGGAAGGAAAAATGATGCAGGGATCTACAAAAAAATTTGAATCTTTTATAGAGCAAAAGGAACATTTATTCAAATTTTTAGCGTTACAAATTAGTCAATCTCAGAATTTAGAGGAAATATTTAATACTACGGTTGCGGAACTACGTCAGTTACTAAATAATGACCGGGTGATTATTTATAATTTAAGCTCGGATGTTGGTGGAAAAGTTGTGGCTGAGTCAGTAATTGAACCCCAGTTGTCTATTTTAGGAACAACAGTTTTAGATCCATATTTTGAGGAAAACTTGGTTGCAGATTATCAACAAGGTAGAATCCAAAGTTTTGGAGATTTAGAAACTGCTGGATTAACTCCTTGTCATTCGGAAATTCTGGCAAATTTACAAATTAAAGCTAATTTAGTTGTACCGATATTGTTAGAAAATAATCAACTCCTGGAAACTGGCAAAAAACAGAATTATTTTTCACCCTATTTATGGGGATTATTGGTTGCTCAAAATTGTTCGTCTCATAGAAATTGGCAGCCTGATGAAATTGAACTATTGAAACAGTTATCAACTTATTTATCTCTGGCAATTAGGCAAAATTTATTTGAAAAAAAATTAGCAGCAGAACAGTCAGAAAAAAGACGGTTAGAGACAGAATTAAAGGCAGTTAAAAAAAAGTTAGAAGTCAAACAAAGTAATCATACTTCCAAGTCAGCAATAGTTGAAAATTGCTTCCTGAATCACGACGAAAAACAATTACATTTTCTCATAGATGGTGTTAGAGATTACGGCATTTTTATGCTAAATAGTAAAGGCGATATTATTAGTTGGAATCCAGGGGCAGAAAAAATTACTGGATATACAGAAACAGATATTCTTGGTAAGAATTTTTCTCACTTTTTCTGTGAGGCAGATATTAAACAAGGTAAACTTCAGCAGGTATTAGAAAGAGCAATTAAAACTGGGCGATATGAAGGGAAAGAATTAATTGTTAGACAAGATGGGAGAAAAATTTGTTGTTCTACTATTATTACAGCTCTTGACGATGGATTCCCAAAAACTTATGGCTTTACTGTAGTGATGCGTGATATTACTGCAAAGCAAGAACAAGAAATTAGATTAAAATTATTAGAAAAAGCTATTTTTTCCAGTAGCAATGGCATTATTATTACAGATGCTACTCAGCCTAATAATCCAATTATTTATGTTAATCCAAGTTTTGAGAAAATTACAGGCTATGAAGCAGAAGAAGTAATCGGGCGAAATCCTGGTTTTATGCCTAATGAAACAACTCAACAATCTGCTTTAGAATGTTTACAAACAGGAACCTATTGTGATATTACCCAGAAAAATTATCGCAAAGATCATACTGTTTTTTGGCAGGAACTAACAATTGATCCAATTAAGGATGAGCAGGGAAAATTAACCCATTATGTGGGAGTGCAAAAAGATATTACAGAAAAAGTAGAAGCAGAAAATGAACGGGATAGGTTTTTCTCTCTTTCTATGGATATGCTCTGTATTGCTAATTTTGAGGGTTACTTTGTTAAATTAAATCCTGGTTGGGAAAAAACTCTAGGTTATACTCAAGAAGAATTATTATCTCAACCTTTCCTTAATTTTGTTCACCCAGAAGATCGCGAATCTACACAAGCAGAATTAGAGCAAATTTTCCAAGGTAGCAGTGCAATTCATTTTGAAAATCGCTATCGGTGCAAGGATGGGAGCTATCGTTGGTTAATGTGGAATTCTACACCATTGACTGAACTAGGCAAAATTTATGCTGTTGCTCGTGATATAACTGAACGCAAACAAGTTGAACAAGCACTGAAAAAGAGTGAAGAAAGATTCCGTACTGTTGCTGATTTTACTTATGATTGGGAATACTGGCTAAACCCTGAACGTAAATTGATTTACGTTTCCCCATCCTGTGAACGCATTACCGGATACACTCCAGAGGAATTTCTAGAAAATCCTAATTTGTTCAAAACCATAGTTCACCCTAAAGACTGGGAAATGGTGCAACAATATTTTGCAGACAGTTTTGAGACAAACCCAACATATTCAATGGATTTTCGGATCATTACTCGTGGGGGTGAAACCAAATGGATCGGTCATCGTTGTCAGACTGTTTACAGTCAAGATGAGCGTTGGTTAGGTAGACGAGTGAGTAACCGAGAAATTAGTGACTACAAACAAATGGAAATTTCTTTGCGAGAAAGTGAAGAGCGCTTCCGCAGTATTTTTTCTCAAGCAGAGGTAGGTATTATTCAAGCAACTGCAACAGGAGAGTTGCTGCTATTTAACGAAAAATTTGTCGAGTTAGTTCAATATTCACAAGAGGAATTACTGCATAAAAAACTTGCAGATATTATCCATCCAGAAGATTTTCCTACCTATACAGAACAAGTGAAACAACTTTGGGCAGGTAAAATTGAAGCTTTCTCACTTGATCAACGTTATATCTGTAAAGATGGTCTCACAGTATGGATTAATATTAGTGTCTCCATAATTCGGAATGTTGCAGGTAAAGCAAAATGTTATATGGGCATGATTCAAGATATTAATGAGCGCAAGCAAACTGAACAAACACTTGAAGAAAATCAGTATCTGTTCAACCATGCAGAAAGACTTGCTCATCTTGGCAGTTGGCAATATGACCTCCTCACAGAAAAAGTTACTGGTTCAGATGAACTTTTTCGCATCTTTAGTCTACCACCTGAGTCAGGATTTACTTATCAGGAAATGTTACAATGGTATTATCCTGAAGATGCTAAATATCAAGAAAAACTTCTACGACAAGCGATTCAAGAAGGGAAACCCTACAGTCTGGAAGCACGAATCATCTCCAGAAATGGCAAGACACGAGATATTTTTGCCCTTGGGCAACCAGTATTAAATGAACAAGGTGAAGTTATTAAATTATTTGGTACAGTTCAAGATATCACAAATCGCAAACGAGCTGAATTAGCTTTGCGAGAGAGTGAGGAAAGATTTAGATTAATGGCAGATGGTGCTCCTGTACTGATTTGGGTTTCGGGAATTGATGGCAAGTACAATTACTTTAACCAGGTATGGTTAAAATTTACCGGGTGTACTCTTGAAGAAGAATTAGGTGATGGTTGGTTAAAGGGGGTGCATCCAGAAGATTTAGATTACTGTTTAAAGACTTATATGAATGCTTTTTATAGTCGCGAAAACTTTCGGAGAGAATATCGTTTGTGTCGATCTGATGGGGAATATCGATGGGTATTGGATCGGGCTGTACCTCGGTTTACCGCCAATGGTGAATTTACAGGTTACATTGGTTGTTGTCTTGATATTACTGAGAGCAAGCAAAATCAGGAACAGTTACAGTTATGGGTGAATGAACTGGAATTGCGCCATCAAGAGATGGTGATGTTGGGGAAAATGAATGAATTTTTACAGGTTTGTACTTCTGTAGAGGAAGCAGAAAAAATGTTGGGAGATTTACTTAAACCTCTATTTCCTAATTGTTGTGGGAGTATCTTTAGGATGATAACTGAAGAAAATTTACTGGTAATGGTAGCAAGTTGGGGTAAATGTGTTAGTAATGTACCAATTTTTGAACCATCCGAATGTTGGGCGTTACGGCGAGGGAGTATTCATTTGGTGGAAGCAGATAGCTCCAGTTTATTATGTCAACATATCAATGCTACTATTCCTCCAGCTAAATCTTTATGTATTCCTATGATGGTAAATGGAGATACTGTGGGGTTAATACAGTTAACTGCTATCAAACCAGAACCTTTGAGCGAAGCAAAGCAACAATTAGGTTGCACTGTAGCACAGCATTTAGCATTGGCATTAGCTAATTTAGAATTACGAGAAACTCTGAAAAATCAAAGTATTCGTGATGGTCTGACAGGTTTGTATAACCGTCGGTATTTGGAAGAGTTTCTGGAGCAAGAAATTCACCGGGCAAAAAGAAATGAAAATTCGGTGGGAGTTATTATGATTGATATTGACCACTTCAAACGATTTAATGATAATTTTGGCCATGATGCCGGAGATTTGGTACTTCAGGAAGTAGGAAAAACTCTAATGAATGCTGTGCGGAAGTCTGATGTTGCCTGTCGTTATGGTGGGGAAGAGTTAACGTTGATTTTGCCTGGTGCATCTATAGAGGAAACTCAAAAACGAGCTGAAGAAATTCGTTTGGCAATTAAACAGTTACGTTTGCGTCATCGGGAGACTACTTTAGATTTTATTACTGCTTCTTTTGGGGTAGCTTGTTATCCTCAACATGGGAGAACATCTGACAAAGTAATTCAAACTGCGGATGCTGCACTTTATCGTGCTAAGGAGCAAGGTCGCGATCGGACTGTTGTTTCGGGAATAGTATTGAGAATTTAGAATTTAGAATTTAGAATTTAGAATTTATATCAAATCCGCTTAATTTGGTATAAAAAATTTTTCATCTGAGCGCCAAGAGCAAATCTTTCTAAATCCTCTTCCCTCCTGACTCCTAGATTAACTATCTAATTAGGGCTTGCTGAAAAAGTTTTATGGGTAAGGGTAGGAGTCAACCCACCCTCCTAGGAGGGGGAGACAGGAGACAGGAGAAATGGGAATTATGGAGGAGGTACTCGAAAAATTATTCCTCAATTTTTCTGCCATAATCATCTCATGCATACTAACTTTTTGCAGCTCTATCCACGAAAAAGCTGGTACTTTTTAAGGGCTAAAAAATGCTTTAGTCTTTAAATATCAAAGGCTTTACAAATAAAGCTTTGATCCTTTTTAGGTCTGGAAAAAGTACGAACTTTTAGGTCAAAAAGGTTCAAAAATTTAGCATTTTTTGCTCAATATTACAGAAAAATCAAGGGATAATTCCTCCCACTACCTCCTCTAAATTCGCTGTTTCTCCTGACTTCTGACTCCTGACTCCTGACTCCTACTCCTACTAAAAGACTTTTTCAGCAAACCCTAATTATACCAATGGTATCAGATTTGATATTACCCCTTCTTCCTTCTTCCTTCTTCCTTCTTCCTTCTTCCTTCTTCCCTAATACCTATTTACAAAACTTACAAAGTTACGATAATCAATTTTCACTTGCTCTGCATATTGAAAAGCTACTTCACGCACTAATTCTTGAAATTCTTTATGCTTACCATCAGTAATCTTTGTAACTTGTTTTTCAAAAGAATAAGGAACTAATTTTTCATCAAAATCTTGATCTGCTCTAGCATGGTCAGTAGCTAGAATTTTTCCCCATTGTTGGGCAACTTCTATAAGACTATCTTTATCTTTTAATTTTTTAGTTTTAAGAGATTTTTTATAGGGAGATATTTCTCGCACAGAATAATCACCAGAAAAATCTCCATCAGCAGGATTATTATCCACAAGTTTCATCCATCCTAAAAAATCATCAGCGTGTTTAATTAAAGCTTTATAACCTATAGCTTGACGTTGGGCAGTATTGTCAAATATACTGTCATAATTTAGGCGATCGTATAAACTAAAAAGTTCATAAGCATTAGGTTGATACTGACGTTTAATATCAAGAATATAATCATCATCTAAATCATCAGTTTCTCCTTCTATTAACAGATAATAACGTGGCGTTCCTAATGAACCTAATCCAGCATTTAATCTTTGAGCAACATCTTTAACTTTAAAATGTTCTGGGTCATAATTTAGATTTCCAGAAAGGGTTTTACCATAAGTTAGCATTTCTGATTCAATGGCTTTTTTAGCATCAGATGCTATGCCTAAATCTTCATTATCAGAGTCAAATATTCGTTTACCATCTACAACTTTACTCCACTTATCTAACATTCCTTGTCGCGTTTTTTCAGCAGCTTTTTCTATAGTCTTTTTCACCTCTCCACTGGTATTTTTTTCAGTAAAATATATCTGAGTTTCATCATCATTACCTGCATAAGATTCTAAGGTATCTAGATAGCTTTCACTCAAACTATCAATTATTTCTTCCTGCTCAGATTTAGAGATAACATAATTCTCTTCAGCTACTAAAATAATACTGGTTGCTAAACGCCATAAATCATATTGATAATCAGCAACTATTGATTCATCAAAGTCATTGAGGTCAAAAATAATTTCTCCTTTATTGTTATTAAAAGCGCCAAAATTATCAACATGACAATCACCTAAAATCCAAGTTTTTGTGTTACCATTACTAAATTTACCAAGTCTACTATCATTTATAAAGTCTTGCCAAAATAAAGAGTTTGTTGCTCTATAGAATGTAAATGGCGATTGAGACATTCGAGCATATTTTTCAGATTTCAACTCTTCCCGTTGCTGGAGATTAGCACCTGATAAAATTAAGTCTGTATCTAATTCGATAGACTCCAAAACTTTTTGATTTCGCTGACTATTATTAATAGGTTGAGCTAAAGTATTGTTAAATATAAAAAAACAGTTTATTGTCAGAATTAAAATTATTACTATCAACCCACTTCGGAAAATTTTATTCAACTGATTCATCATTATTACTCAAAAATTCTCGCATATATTGATTCACTAATTCAGGTTGTTCTTGTTGTACCCAATGGCTACAATTAGGAATATAACGAATTTGAAAATTTTCTACATATTCTTCTGTACCATAAGTTAATTCTGTTCCTAAAGCAGTATCATTTTTTCCCCAAATCATTAAAGTAGGAATTTGTAGCATTCCCCACTCTTGCTGATTAAAAAAACCAGGAAAAATATTACGATAATAATTAATCATTGCAGTTAAAGCTCCTCGTTTAGCAGCAGCATCTTTATATGCTTCTAAGTCAGCTTCAGTAAAAGCAGATTTATTAATCGCCATATTTTTAAATGCTGAAGCAATAGCCTGATAATCATCAAATTCAAACATCAATTCAGGAAAAAAAGGCAACTGAAAGAAAAATATATACCAACTTCTTAAAAGTTGCTCTGGAGTACCTAATCCTTCCATAAATTTTGCAGGATGAGGAATATTCATTACAATTAATTTTTCGACCATTTCTGGATGTGCATAAGCAAAACACCAAGCTATTGCTCCTCCCCAATCATGTCCTACTAAAACACAATTTTCATAACCTAATTCTTTAATTATTTCTTGTATATCTTTGATAAATTCTGCCATAACATAAGCAGATTTTTCTTTAGGTTTATCACTTTCATTGTACCCTCTTAAATCTAGGGCAACTACTTTATAATCTTGAGCAAATTCAGGTATTTGATATCTCCAAGAATACCAAAATTCAGGGAATCCATGTAACATTAACATTAATGAACCTGAGCCTTGAGTTACATAATGGAGATTAATTCCATTTGCTAGGATAAAATTGCTGGGAAAAAGATTCTCTTTGATTGACATTAATACCTCCGGAATAATGGATA
>NZ_LGSU01001262.1 GCF_002260545.1 Hydrocoleum sp. CS-953
AGATAATAAATATCTGTAAATTACTATAAAAAAATAATAATCAAAAAAAAAGGTATAAATCGGATTGAGGAGCATTAAAAAATATTGGATTTAATAATAAGTAATAAAAAAAATCAGATAGTTGAAAAAGGAGGAAAATAATTTGTCAGAGTCCTATAAAGTAGCAATATTAGGAGCAACTGGTGCAGTAGGTACAGAGTTACTAGATTTACTACAAACGAGAAACTTTCCAGTAGCAGAATTAAAACTACTGGCATCAGAGCGTTCAGCAGGTAGTACCTTAAAATTTAAAGGACAAAACCTACAAGTAGAAGCTGTAACAGATGATTCATTTAAAGAAGTAGATTTAGTGTTAGCATCAGCAGGTGCGTCTACATCAAAAGTATGGGCAAAGAAAGCAGTAGAGGCTGGAGCTGTAGTTATTGACAATTCTAGTGCTTTCCGCATGGACCCTACAGTGCCTCTCGTAGTCCCAGAAGTTAACCCAAAAGCAGCAGCTTTACATAAAGGTATAATTGCTAACCCTAACTGCACAACAATATTAATGAGTGTAGCAGTATGGCCATTACATCAAGTCCAGCCAATCCAAAGATTGGTAGTGGCCACTTATCAATCAGCAAGTGGGGCAGGAGCAAGGGCAATGGCAGAAATGAAAACCCAGGCCAAAGAAATCTTAGATGGAGAAGCTCCCACAACAGATATTTTTCCCTACCCATTAGCATTTAATTTATTCCCACATAATTCCCAACTTAATGATCAGGGATATTGTCAAGAAGAAATGAAAATGGTCAATGAAACAAGAAAAATATTTGACTCTAACGAACTGAGAATTACACCAACTTGTATCCGGGTACCAGTATTAAGGGCGCATTCAGAAGCAATTAATTTAGAATTTGCTGAACCATTTAGTGTAGTTAAGGCAAGGGAAATATTAAGCCGATCGCCAGGAGTTACATTGGTAGAAAATTGGCAAGAAAATTATTTTCCTATGCCAATGGAAGCAAGTGGTAAAGATGATGTATTGGTGGGTAGAATTCGTCAAGATATTTCTCATCCATGCGGATTAGAATTATGGTTAAGTGGAGACCAGATTAGAAAAGGTGCTGCTTTGAATGCAGTACAAATAGCTGAATTATTGGTGGCAAAAAATTTGTTGAGGATGGCAGTAGAAACATTTTAGATTGGTGTGCTAAAAACATAAATAAAAAAAGGGCTTCATTAATTAATAATGGATAATTATCTGTGGTTAAAACAGAGAGGATTGAAGATAAGGAAATATTATTTCTTTTTTTTTCCTGAAAAGGAGAGGGTTTAAACTTCTGGGAATTAACGAGGGATTATCCATTGGTAATTTAAGTACCTTTTTCCGAAATTTATAGAAGTGGAATGAGCGATTTTAAGAATACAGTTAGACAAAAACAAAAAGAATAATTTTGGGTCGTAAAAACTGTAAGGTGATATGAATCTAAAAAAAAATTAGGTTTATTAAATAACAAAAAAAATTAAGAAGACCTAGCAAATAAATCAAAATAATGGCTAGTAAGGAGTGGAAAGAGTGTGATAAATTTTGGTAGAGTTCTGACTGCAATGATTACACCGTTTAACCCAGACGGTAGTGTTAACTATGAAGAAGCAGAAAAGTTATCAATATGGTTGACAGAAAATGGAACAGACTCATTAATAGTCTGTGGAACAACAGGTGAGTCTCCTAGTTTGACATGGGAAGAAGAATATCAGCTATTTCAGGTAGTTCAAAAAGCAGTGGCAGGAAAAGCTAAAGTAATAGCAGGTACTGGGTCAAACTCCACAACAGAAGCGATCGCAGCTACCCAAAAAGCAGCTAAATTGGGCTTAGACGGTTCATTACAGGTAGTGCCATATTATAATAAACCACCACAGTCGGGACTTTATCAACATTTTCAAGCGATCGCCCAAGCTACTCCAGAATTACCAATTATGGTATATAATATACCAGGGCGTACAGGTAAAAATCTGGAGCCAGAAACTGTAGCAAAACTGGCGGAAATTCCAAATATTGTTGCTATTAAAGAAGCGAGTGGTAATTTAGACCAAGCAAGTCAGATTCGACAGTTGACTTCACCAGAGTTTAAGATTTATTCAGGGGATGATTCTCTCACCTTACCATTAATGGCTATTGGTGGTAGTGGGGTTGTCAGTGTAGCTAGTCACTTGGTAGGAAAGCAACTACAAGAGATGATAATAGCATTTGAAACAGGGAAAGTGCAGCTTGCTACAGAAATTCATCTACAATTATTTAACTTATCTAGAGCGCTATTTGCTACAACTAATCCTATTCCTGTCAAAGCAGCTCTGAATCTGTTAGGATGGAAAGTAGGTACTACTCGCCCTCCATTATGCGATCCTCCAACAGAAGTCACGGAAAAATTATCAGCAGAAATGGGTAAATTAGGTTTATTATGAGCTACCTTGGATAGGCAAAAAAATTTTCCCAAAACTGAATATTATCAACCCGATCAATGATTATTTAATCCTTATTTGTATTACTAATATCTTGTATATAAGAGGTTAGTTTTTCTAAATTTTAATAAGTATAAAATATGATTAATAATCACTCAAAATTAGACAAAGTAAACAACAGTAAAAATAGGATAATTATGATTAGAAAAAAATCACCTTCTGCCCTAAAAATTATTCCTCTTGGTGGACTCCATGAAATAGGCAAAAACACCTGTGTATTCGAGTATGATGACGAAATTATTCTACTTGATGCCGGATTAGCTTTTCCTACAGATGGAATGCACGGTGTAAATATAGTCCTACCAGATGTAACTTATCTGCATGAAAATCGCCATAAAATCAAAGGTATGATTGTCACCCATGGTCACGAAGATCATATTGGTGGCATACCTTTCCATTTGAAAAATGTAGAAATTCCAGTTATCTATGGACCAAGACTGGCAATGGCTCTACTTTACCATAAATTAGAGGAAGCAGGAGTCCAAAATCGGACGGAATTGAAAACTGTTCGCCCCCGTGATGTTGTGAGGTTGGGTAAATATTTCAGTATAGAATATATTCGTAATACTCACTCAATGGCGGATAGCTTTACTGTAGCGATCACAACGCCAGTGGGAGTAGTGATCCATACAGGTGATTTCAAAATTGACCATACTCCTGTAGATGGAGAAAAATTCGATCTGCAAAAGTTGGCAGAATATGGAGAAAAAGGTGTTCACTGCTTAATTAGTGACTCCACAAATTCAGAAGTACCTGGTTTCACTCCTTCAGAAAAATCAGTTTATCCAAACTTAGATAGAGTATTCTCCAACGCACCAGGACGTGTAATGGTGACAACTTTTGCCTCTAGTGTACATAGATTACAAATAGTTCTAGAACTAGCGAAAAAACATGGTAGGTTAGTGGNAATATGGAGAAAAAGGTGTTCACTGCTTAATTAGTGACTCCACAAATTCAGAAGTACCTGGTTTCACTCCTTCAGAAAAATCAGTTTATCCAAACTTAGATAGAGTATTCTCCAACGCACCAGGACGTGTAATGGTGACAACTTTTGCCTCTAGTGTACATAGATTACAAATAGTTCTAGAACTAGCGAAAAAACATGGTAGGTTAGTGGCAGTAGTAGGGCGATCTATGCTTAATGTGATTGCTCATGCTCGCAATCTTGGTTATGTTAAGTGTGAAGATAGTTTGTTTGTACCTTTGCATACTGTCCGGAGTGTGCCTGATGAAAAACTATTGATTTTGACTACCGGTTCTCAAGGTGAACCAATGTCAGCACTCACTCGTATTTCTAAAGGCGAACATAGACAAATAAAAATTCGCCAAGGGGATACGGTGGTATTCTCGGCAAACCCTATTCCTGGAAATACGATCGCTGTTGTCAATACCATAGATAAACTAATGATGCTAGGAGCAAATGTTATTTATGGTAAAGATAAAGGTATTCATGTTTCTGGTCACGGTTGTCAGGAAGACCAAAAATTAATGTTGGCGCTGACTCGTCCGAAATTCTTTATCCCATTTCATGGAGAGCATAGGATGTTAGTAAAACACAGCCAAACTGCTCAAGGTATGGGAGTTCCTCCAGAAAATATGGTTGTGATTCAAAATGGAGATGTGGTGGAACTGACTCAAGACTCTATTCGTTTAGCAGATAAGGTCTCTTCTGGTATTGAGTTGGTAGACTCTTCCCGTTCCGGTATGGTTGAAGACAATATTCTTAAGGAGAGACAACAACTAGCGGAGGATGGTGTTGTTACTGTAGCGTTGGCAGTTGGTTTGGATGGTAAATTGGTTGGTAGACCTCAGTTACATTTGCGTGGTGTGGTGAGTTCTGTTGAAAAAGCACAATTGGAAGAACTTGTTACTAAAACTTTAGAAAAGAGCTTGATTAATTACTGGCCTGAGTATGCTAAGTTGAATGGTCATAACAATACTCAAGTTGATTGGTCTGGGTTGCAAAATGAGCTTGAATGTGGTATTCAGCGAATGTTAAGACGAGAATTTCAAGGTCAACCGTTGTTAGTGTTCTTGATGCAAATTCCAGATGTAGAAGGTGGAGCAGAAGTTCAAAAAGAGATTACTGTGAAACCGGTGGGAAGACGGCGACGGCGATCGACTGCGAAGGTAGCATCTTAAGTAGTTGATAAAGTAGAGTAATTCTTTTCGTTAATATCAAGTCCGGTAGGTCATACGAACTGGCAGTTTTGCTAATATGTCGGTGACAAAAACACAATGATTTTAGAGCAAGTCATTGTCCGGACTTGCAGGAAATAGAAGCTTGGTGTTACTAGGTGCAGCGGTGGAGTATTTAATTTCCCTCGCTGATTATCTTGTTNCATCTTAAGTAGTTGATAAAGTAGAGTAATTCTTTTCGTTAATATCAAGTCCGGTAGGTCATACGAACTGGCAGTTTTGCTAATATGTCGGTGACAAAAACACAATGATTTTAGAGCAAGTCATTGTCCGGACTTGCAGGAAATAGAAGCTTGGTGTTACTAGGTGCAGCGGTGGAGTATTTAATTTCCCTCGCTGATTATCTTGTTAGAGTACATCTTGATAGATACTTTTGAACTTTAATATGTTTTTTCAGAGAGAGTTTTGTAATTGTGGTAATTTGATGACATGTGAAAAAGACTTTAGTCACAGTAAATCAGATGACTCATGGTCAGACTTCTATGTTGTCTATACATATAAGCTTTTTAGTTGCCCATCTTGTAGTGAAATTACGATCATTTGTTACTCAGAAACACTGTGTACAGAGGAGGATAAACAAGAACGTTATTATCGACTAGAGAGGGGCGACTACGGCAGAAAAGTGATATTTATGCCCCCCCGAAAAGAACATCCAGCAATTCCAGAATCAATTGCTGAAATTACTTACCAAGCTCAATTAAATTTAGCTGCTTCTCCACGTGCTAGCTTCATTTTATGCAGAGCAGTATTAGAAGAAATTTGTTATCACTTTAAAATTCCTGTTAAAGCTGAAGGTAAAAGTTATCCTGCTAGCCTTGCTTTTAGACTTAACCAACTATTTGAGCAGGAAAAAATGCCAGAAGATTTAAGAGAAATAATTCAAGGTGTCAGCCAATTAGGAAATGAGGGAGCGCATTCAGAGCATCTTACTTTTACAAAGCAAGTGAATATGGAAGAAGCTGATAATTTGTTGAAGATTGTCAATTATGTAATAGAGAAATTATTTGTTGATAAATATGAACAACAAAAAGCAGAAAAAGTATTGGAAGAACTGAAAATAAAAATATTGAAATCAGAGTAAGAAATATAAGTGGGACATTTAACCAAGGAAAGTAACACTTATTTATGTATTTAGCGATCGCCTGCTCAGAATATAACTTTATCAAGAACTAATTTACTAAAATTTAAAAATTGAAGGACGTATTAAACTTAGTTAACACATCCTTAAGAGTAACAATATTGATTTAGTTGATTTTTAGAAACTAATAGGTAATTTAAAAAAACTTAGGTTTTCAAACACCTTTTTTTTCCAAACTTATTTAACCACCAGCAACAGCAGGAACAATACTAACTTCATCTTGNGAGTAATATCTGATAAAACCAAGCTATTTTCTTGCCAAAATTCTATAAGTGGTTTGGCTACATTTAGAGGTGAAAAATGATGGAAAAAAAAAAGACCTCCGAAAAAGTTAACACATCCTTAAGAGTAACAATATTGATTTAGTTGATTTTTAGAAACTAATAGGTAATTTAAAAAAACTTAGGTTTTCAAACACCTTTTTTTTCCAAACTTATTTAACCACCAGCAACAGCAGGAACAATACTAACTTCATCTTGATCATTCAGAGCTGTTTTTGTTCCGTCTAAAAACCGAATATCCTCACTATTGACGTAGAAATTTAAAAATCTCCTTGGTTCCCCTTGGTCATCACACAAACTTTTTTTAATACCAGGATATTTTGTTTCTAGAGACTCTATTAATTCTGAAATATTACCTGCACTACATTCAATTTGCGCTTCATTGTTGGTGAATTTTTGCAAAGCAGTAGGAACTAAAACTTTGATTGCCATAACTTATTAATTTGTTCGTGTAGATAATACTTAATTTGCGAATACTTATTATCATCAGGACTTACGCATGAGGTATGAAAAATTAGGATTTGAGATTGCTTCCCAGTTGGTGGCAATGACGAAAATACCTTGCAGGTGCGTAAGTCCTAATGATTCTTAGTTGAATAATATATTTATCTTTTTGACATACTCCCGACGTTTCCCTTACGGGACAACCCGGGATTCTTCAGCCTGGGAAACCCTGACCGCTGTTTTGACAGAGGTGATGTCCTCCCCCTGTGTTCGTTGACCTTATATCAGCCACAAATATCATAATAAAATACCTCCTGGCTTGTCAAGAGGAGCAGAAAGCTTGATTTGTGGAGGAATCTGACAGTTGACCCTGGCTTTCCCATCCCTCCGATCACCTCCGGGAGAGCGCGGGACTTCCCGCCATGGAAGTTAATAAAAAAATTATCTTTCAAAAGTCACTATATAATTTAAAAATTTCCTTGGGCTTTGGAATCAGGGTTTGGAGACCAAACCCCTACGAGAAAAATTAAACCAAAACCTGCTGCCAGTCAAGACGGTCTAATGTTTGAGCGCGTTCCCATGCTCTTTCAAAAGCATCCAATTTTGCATCTATTGTTAGAGGTTCGCCAATTTCACCTTGTACTGCTTCTTGAGTCTTTAAGCCATTACCTGTAATATAAGCAACAGTAGTTTCTTCAGGGTCAATCTTACCTGCTTCTACTAATTTCTTCAATACAGCAATAGTTGTACCACCTGCTGTTTCAGTAAAGATACCTTCTGTTTCTGCTAATAACTTGATACCTTCAATAATTTCAGTATCATTCACAGCTTCAATATTGCCGTTTGTTTTGCGAGCTACTTCTAATGCGTAGATACCATCTGCGGGGTTGCCAATAGCAATTGACTTAGCAATAGTATTAGGTTTAACTGGATTAATAAAATCACGACCTTCTTTAAATGCTTGAGCTACTGGAGAACAACCTTCAGCTTGCGCTCCACTAAAACGAACTGCTTTATCTTCTACTAAACCTACTTTGACAAATTCTTGGAACCCTTTATAAATTTTGGTGTAAAGAGAACCGGAAGCAATAGGAGCAACTACATGGTCTGGAAGTTTCCATCCTAGTTGTTCGGCAACTTCAAAACCTAGAGTTTTTGAACCTTCAGAATAGTAAGGGCGGAGGTTAATATTTACAAAACCCCAACCGTAAGTATTTGCTACTTCGCAACAGAGGCGGTTTACTTGGTCGTAGTTCCCTTTAACTGCCATAACTGTTGGGTTGTAAATAAGAGTACCGAGAACTTTACCTGCTTCTAAGTCAGCAGGAATAAATACACAACATTCTAAACCTGCTTTAGCGGCGATCGCTGCGGTAGAGTTTGCTAGGTTGCCTGTACTTGCACAGGATACTGTGGAGAAACCTAATTCTCTAGCACGACTCAGAGCAACTGATACTACCCTATCTTTGAAACTGAGGGTAGGCATATTTACCGCATCATTTTTAATGTAGAGATTTTTTAGACCTAGGCGACGGGCTAAACGTTCTGATTTTACTAGGGGGGTCATTCCTGTTCCTACGTCTATAACGTTGTCTGTTGTTACTGGTAAGAAATGACGATAACGCCAGATAGACTTAGGACCTGCTTCAATTGTTGCCCGACTCACTATTTGACTGAGTTTTTCATAGTCATATTTGACTTCTAAAGGACCGAAGCATACATCTTCACATATATGTTTGGCTTCTAAAGCGTATTCTTCTCCACATTCTTTGCACTTGAGATTTTCTATGGCTGTATTTGTATTTGTGCTGTGGATTTGATTGTGAGTTGTTGTGGCCTGGGTCATGGTCTTTCTCCCTACTTCATTTCTCAGAACTGTTCACCATTTTTTGAATACTAGCATGGGTAAAAATGACCGTCAACCATACCCGACAAAAATAGTCGAGATTGATTTTTATGGATATTTTTCTATCTTGAATGCTACAAATATATTCTCTCATTTCGTAGTTAATTCGGTTGTTTATATCGCAATTTTGCTAGTAACTGAAATATTTTTTTTAAAGGTGTTTTTTGATTTTCAGATCAATTTGATTAATATTTTTGGAGTTATATCATGTGCGTTGGTATAGTCCCATGTAAAGCTGGAAAAATATCTACCAAATTTAAGGTTATTTCTTTTCGGCGTGGTTTTATTGAAATTAACGGAGCAGAAGTAGGCACAGGAAACTTAAGCTCCATTGGTAAAACAAGCGCAGATGCAATCAATGTAGAAGCTACAG